>JAZOBB010000098.1:0-5660 GCA_045595745.1 Clostridia bacterium
GCGATGCATTTTTCGGTGCATCGGCTTCGATGCACTTTTTTTAATTTCAAAACTAAAGTGCATCACCGTCCCAGTAGTTGCCAAACGAATTCATTAAAAGAACCCTCGCCAAAAGGCGAGGGTTCTTCCCTTTTTATTTACGATATTTATTTACGATTTCAATCATTTGAGCATCTTTTGCTTCCATATCTGCAACCAGCTTAAACTGGGTACGGCAACGGTCAAGATTCTGCTCGGGATAGTGAATTTTAAAATATGTATCACCGTTTAAATAGTCAGCTAAAAAGCGGATTCCGCACTCGTAAGTCATAAGTCTTGCAGAAAACGGCAATAAATCAAGCTCTTTTTCTGTGATACTGTCAGAAAGCTCTTCTAAAAAGCCTTTGGTAAAGGCATCAAAAAGCTCTAAGTCGCAATAGATTTTATCTAAATCTTTTTCATCCTCAGGGCCGCTGGATGCACCAAAACGAATGCTGTCGCCATAGTCATAAAGCATAGAGCCGGGCATAACGGTATCTAAGTCGATTACACACACAGCCTCGTCAGTTTTATTGTCAAACAAAACGTTGTTAAGCTTGGTATCGTTATGAGTAACACGAAGTGGTATTTCGCCTTTATCGATTGCATCTACAACAATACCAACCATATTTTCACGTGCTAAAGCAAAGTCAACCTCTGCCTGAACCTCTTTAAGTCTGCCTGCTTTGTCGTTTTTAATCGCCTCTTTAAGCTGAGCAAAACGAGCACGGGTATTATGAAAATCAGGAATTGTTTCGTTTAAACGGCTTGCATCAAAGCCGGCAAGCTGATTCTGGAATTTTCCAAACGCTTTTGCCGCATGATAAAACTGCTCTTTATTTTCTACCTGCTGATAAGCAACCGAATCCTCTATGTAAATATACATACGGTAATATTTACCCTCAGGTGAACAATAATAGTTTTTATCGTCGGTTGTTCTGATTACCGTTAAGGTTTCGCGGTCAGGGTCGCCGCCCTCTTTGGTAATAATCTCACGCAGATAGTCGGTAACAGCAACAATATTATTCATAAGACCATCAACGTCTTTAAAAATATTGTGGTTAATTCTTTGTAAAAGATATCTGTGCGGAGCGCTATCAGCTAAAAAAGTGTCATTAATATGACCCTCGCCGTAAGGCGAAACATCGGTGTTAGCCTTAAAATGACGCATTACCTCGTTTAAATCATAACTCATCGTATAAACCATCCTCTGTTAATTTGTTGATTGCGTTAACAACGCTTTCTTTATCTTCTTTGTAAGTTACACCGTACCAACGGTCTGCTGATTCTAAAACCTTAACTTTTATTTTACCATTTTTTATTAAATTGTCAATAACTCCGGGGATATAAAATTCATCTTTTTCGATATTTGCTGTTTTTAAGAAATCGGCAAACTGTTTTTCAAGCTCAGCAAATATGTTCTGACGAAGTCCCCACATATTCATCGAAACGATGGTTCCTTCAGGGAAATCATTATCCATAGCGATAGAGGTATGCTCAGTTACAGTTGTAAGATAGCCGTCTTTTACATCACAGATACCGCGCGCTACCGTACCGTTTTCGGTAAGTGTATTTTCAAGCATAAACGCAACCATTGCGTAGTCATCATCGCTGCTTACGAGATAGTCGTGAATTTTGTGGAAAGCATCAGCACCGTAATAATCGTCTGCATTAATAACTACAAACGGCTCTTTTACAACATCCTTACAGCATAAAATTGCATCGCCTGTGCCATAGGGTTTTTTGCGGTGGGAAGGTATCTCCTGAAATACATATTCAACTTTAATTTTCTTTGCGATTCTGTCGCCTACTATACGTTTAAAATCTTCTTCGATTTCTTTTTTTATTACAAATACAACTTTGTTAAAGCCAGCTTTAATAGCATCATAAATAGAGTAGTCAATAATAACCTCGCCGTTTTTGCCGATGGGCTCTAACTGTTTTAAACCGCCAAAACGGCTGCCCATACCTGCTGCCATAACAACCAAAGCAGTCTGCTTATCTTCAAATCCGTTAGGATTATTCTGCTGCCAACGCCAAGAGTCTGCACACATATCGTCTAGGGTCTTTTTAGCAACAAAGCCCAGCTCTTTTGCAGCCTTTGCAGTATCTGCATAGCATTCTGCGATGTCACCGCTGCGACGAGGTGCAATTTCGTATTTAATCTCTTTTCCGCAAGCCTTTTCAAATGCTTTTACCATTTCTAAAACACTAAAGCCTCTTCCTGTACCTAAGTTGTGAACCATAAGTCCCGGATTTTCAGAAAGCTTTTTATATGCTAAAAGGTGACCGTCAACTAAGTCGCAAACGTGAATATAGTCACGCACACCTGTTCCGTCGGGAGTATTGTAATCGTTGCCGTAAACATTTAAGTGGTCAAGCTTTCCGATTGCAACCTGAGTGATGTATGGAACAAGGTTATTCGGAATGCCATTCGGGTCTTCACCGATTAATCCGCTTTCGTGTGCGCCAACAGGATTAAAGTAACGCAAGAGTGACACATTCATATCAGGATTTGCTTTTTGAATATCTGTTAAAATCTGCTCGAGCATAAGCTTTGTCTGACCGTAAGGATTGGTTGCAGACAAATCAAAATCTTCAGTAATCGGCACTGATTTTGGGTTGCCGTATACGGTTGCTGAAGAACTGAATACCAGCTTGTTAACGTTGTATTTTATCATCAGCTTGCACAGATTAAGTGTTCCGGTGATATTATTTTCGTAATATCTTAAAGGAATTTGTACAGATTCACCAACAGCTTTTAAGCCTGCAAAGTGAATTACACCATCAATTTCATTTTCTTTAAAAACAGTTTCTAATGCTTCAATATCGCATAAATCAACCTTATAGAATTTAATTTTCTTTCCGGTTATTTTCTCTACGCGGTTTAAAGATTCTTTTTTGCTGTTTGAAAGATTGTCAACTACAACGATTTCATATCCTGCATTTAAAAAAGTAATGCAGGCATGGCTACCAATGTATCCGGCACCGCCGGTAATTAATATTTTCATTTAGCTCATCTCCTTAATAGTCTTATATTTATTTAAGTGGTTCGGCACAATAACTGCACACAAATTCTTTGCCCGGCGCTAAAGTTATTATGTCCTTTTTATTATTAAGTTCTGCAGTTTCACCCGAACGCTTGCCCATGCTGTTCCACGGCTCTAAGCAGATATATCCATCATCTTCAGGTGTATCACAATTACACCAAACCGCAAAAGAGGTAAAGTTATTAAAAGAAAATGTTAAGCCCTTGCCGCTTTTTTTGCTGCGATATATAAGCTTGTTAAAGTCTACATTGTCAAAAACGTATGTATCATTTACTCTTAAAAAATCTTTTACTAAAGGCAAGGTTTTAGAATCTGTAATAATTCTTTGTGTTTTAGTAGAAGAAATAAACACATCTGAATCAATAATAGCAGAATCAAGAGTTACGGGCTTTAAAAAGTCAAGCTCGTAATCGGTAAACACTTCGCCATCTGTTAACGGACAACGGTATCCGGGGTGACCGCCCACACCAAAATACATATCTTTGTTATCTGTGTTTTTAACCTTCATTGCAGTTGTTAAAGCACCGTTTTTAATTGTATATATAACATCAAAGCAAAAAGAAAACGGATATATTTCTCTCGTTTTTTCGTTATCACACAAACGAAGAGTAATCGAATTTTCAGTTTTTTCTGCAACAGAAAATTCGTTGTGACGTGCAAAGCCGTGGGAACGCATAGGATAATCTGTGCCATCTACGGTAATTTTGCCGTCTAGGCACTGCCCAACAACAGGGAAGAGTATAGGAGCGCAATCCTTCCAGTACTCAGGATTTCGTTGCCAGATGTATTCTGTTCCGTCTTTGTCGGTCATCGAAATTTGCTGAGCACCTAACGAGTCGATTTTTGCGGTGAGATTTCCGTCAGAAATTGTATGTATCATATCTTATTCTCCTAATGCGGCACCGTCAGCGATGACAGTTACATCGTTGTGTGCTGCCAAAATGGTTGCAGGAATCTGCGGGTCAATTACATTACCCAAAAGCGCCTTTATAGCATATGCCTTGCTTTCGCCGTTTGCTAAAAGCACGATTTTTTTTGCTTTCATAATTGTTGCAATACCCATTGTAAGAGCCTTGGTAGGAACTTCGTCTTTTGAGTTAAAGAATCTTGAGTTTGCCTCAATGGTATTATCTGTAAGGTCGGTCATATGAGTAAAGGCATCAAGTGCTGCTGCAGGCTCGTTAAAGCCAATGTGACCGTTCTGACCTATTCCTAAAATCTGCATATCAAGACCGCCGCGAGCTGCAAGCTCTTTTTCATAGCGGATACATTCAGCGGCAGGATCAGCTACCTCACCGTTAGGGATAAAAATATTTTCAGGCTTTAAATTAACCTTGCTGTACAGATTCTCGGTCATAAAGTAATGATAGCTCTGAGAATTGCTCTGTTTAATAGGATAGTATTCATCAAGGTTAAAAGTAGTAACGTTTGAAAAATCAAGATTCATATCTACCAGATTCTTATACATTCCAATTGGTGTAGAACCAGTTGCCAGACCCAAAACACAGTCAGGCTTTAATGTTACTTGTGCGGCAACAAGCTCAGCTGCTTTTTTTGACATTTCTTCATAGTTTGCACATTTAATAACTCTCATAATATTTCTGTCCTTTCGCTTTATATTGATTAATTTCGTAATAGCTTTAATTACTACCAATATAATATCACTTATTTATATTTTCTTCTTTATCATTTTAGGCAAAAAATTTGCTTTTTTGGGCAAAGTGTGATAAAATAATTATAATTTATATCAAAACCGATTGGAGTGTTAGCGGTGAAGTACAGTGCAACGGCACTAAAAAAAGATTTTACAGTGAGCAAAATTTATTCAGTTCACTATTTTGAGTATGAAAAAAACTACGGATTTTTAGGAGAAAAACACGATTTTTGGGAGTTTGTATACGTAGACCGCGGAGAAATTATAGTCACGGCTGATGAACAAAGCTTTCTTTTGCATCAGGGCGAGATGATGTTTCATGAGCCGAATGAATTTCACAATCTTCAGGCAAACGGGGTAGTTGCACCAAACCTTATAATAGTTGGCTTTGAATGCAGGTCGCGCGCTATGGAATATTTTAAGCAAAAAGCTGTGAGTCTGTCTGAAAATGAAAAGCATTTTTTATCGGTAATAATTAAAGAAGCATCTGAGGCTTTTTCCTCCCCCTTAGATGCCACATTTTTACCAAAGCTAACAAGACGGCAAGATAGCTTGTTTGCCTGTGAACAAATGATTTCACTGGCTATTGAGCAATTGCTTATATCCATAAGAAGAAGCGGCGAATACAGACCAAACAAAAGTACCACAACGCTTATGCGAAGACTTACGCAAGATACGGTCAGTGCTGTTACGGAATATCTTGCCGAAAATATCGGTCAAAAGCTAAGGTTTAGTGACGTAGCTGAGTTTGCAGGCTTGAGCGAAAGCAGCTTAAAATCTCTTTTCAGAGCAAGAACAGGTCAGGGAGTTATGAGCTATTTTGCCAATATGAAAATTGAAAGAGCAAAGGTATTAATAAGAGAAGGAAATTATAATATCACGCAGATTTCGATGATGCTCGGCTTTGATTCGATACATCTTTTTTCAAGAAGATTTAA
>JAZOBB010000099.1:0-8999 GCA_045595745.1 Clostridia bacterium
TCTCCTGTCTGAAAAGTAGAAAGACTGCCTTTAAATGAATCTATTGCTATTGTTACTTTCATTTGTTTACCTCATTTCAACCTAATGATTTTTACTTAATATTTCTATATGAATTGAATTTGCTTTGCAATCTCATTATATAAAGACTGTATAATCTAGATGCCAAATCATTTTGGCACTGTTTCACGTTAAGTCAGTACAAAAAATTATTTTGAATTATATTCAAACAAGTTTTTGCTATCCAAATATACTTTCCTGAAATTAGTTATTATTTCTTTATCCTTACTTAAAATCATCATAAATGTACTATCAAATGGAACTATTTCAATACAAGACAATGGATGTTGTAATGCTAGAGGATTCTTAAAATATTCATCAAAATTCTCTTCGCTAATGTTATATTTCAGTACTTCTGATAAATCAATACTTTTATCAAACCCCGACAATATCCCCCATATCCATTGAAAATCATCTTCTAAAATTATCTTGGTCAATTCTTCTCCTGAAATCCAACAATATTCGCTATTGTGAAACAAATCATCTATTTCGCGATTATGTGGATAACACTCACAATTAGTAATAAGCCAATTATAATCGTTCTGTCTATTGTCAATGGCATCAAAAACTTTTTTCAAGTATGTATAATATTTTTCATCATTCCTACTTATTGCTCCATACACCATATAATCACTTCCTTTCGACAACATTCGACATCCTTACTATAAAGACTGTATAATCTAGATGCCATTGTTTTTTATTGGCGTTAATATTAAGTATGGACTAAAAAAACAATTAGTTAGTTACTTACTTACTTTCTTTTTTAAGTTTCACAAATTCAATAATTTGTATGATAAATAATACTATATGTGCTATTCCGGCAATTCCTGATACTATCCAAGCCACATCTGTAAAAACCTCATTACGAACTAAATTAAACAAACAATATGTAGGGCCTATATCACCACCATCCGGCAACAAAACCCAGAAAATCAAATATGTAGCAATAAAAAGATAATTTGTTATCCTTAATCCCGGAGAATCAACAAATAATTTTGATGCATATAAATTTGTCAACAAAAACAATATTGGATGTATAATAGGTATTAACATAATTATCATACAAAACCTAATCCGCCTATATTAAGCACCAATGATAGAGTAGCAATAACAATGCAAATTACAGATAGAAGTAATGGTTTGTTTTTTGTTAGATTATTCTTTTTAAATAATTTAATTAATTTTGCAATTCCCCAGATAATAAGTCCAATAATTGCTATAATTTGTGCTATTCCAAAAATCGTAGAAAAAATATAATAACCCGTTTTTAATATATTCGTCATACTCTATCTCCTTTCAACAAATTTCGACACTTTTTATATGATTTTGTCAAGTTAGGGACAAAAAAATTTAGTGGTTTATCGGCACTTTTTTATCGGCGGTTTTCAAAATCGCCGATAAATTCATACGATTAAATGCCTTCCTAAAGGCTTCCCCTTGAGGGGAAGCTGTCACGAAGTGACTGATGAGGTGTTAATTTCATTCAGTATATCCTCACAAACACTCTCAAATCTTTGATTAACATCAAGATTGGAATATCTTAACACTTTAATTCTTAAACCATTTAAGAAAGCATCTCTTTTCGCATCATTATCAACGCCTTTTTCTTCATAATGTTGTGAACCATCAAGCTCAATAACAAGTTTTGCTGCGGCAATATAGAAGTCAACAATGTAGTTACCAATAACCTTTTGTCTATTTACGGTTACAGGTAGATTTTTCAAAAAGTCATACCAAAGATGTCTTTCTTCTTTAGTCATATTCTTTCTTAAAGTTTTTGCATTACCTATTAATTTCGAGTTGTTTGTTGTATTCATTTCCACCTCATCCGAGTTGCTTCGCAACCCACCTTCCCCTCAAGGGGAAGGCTTTTTGTCCCTTGTATATCAAAGTTTAAAATCAGCGAACGATTTAGATGCCACAAAATCATTTTTCCAACTCCCTTCGGTCGCTTGGATGTGTTCCACTAGCAAAATCATAGATTTTGAGTGTCAACGATGTGACGCCGTCAATCGACACAGTGCTCAAAAGAGCATAAAGGAGCGTTATCTCCCAAGAATTTTATGAAATAAAATTCTGTATGTGTCAATTATAACATATAGACCCCTAAATAGCAATTGTTAAACTAAGGTTGCAATAAATAAAAATCCACCCGCGGGTGGATTTTTATTTATACAAGTATTCTGTTAATTATGCCTGAACATTGGTCGCATATTTTTTCTTGGTTACAATTTGCAATACGAAAACAGCCAGTACAAGACAAATTCCTATAACATCCGTAGCGAAGCCCGGATAAATAAGCAGCAAGCCGCCAACAGCACTTACTATTCTCTGATACCACGGCATATGATGGAATAAATATCCCTCTAAAGACATCGAAACGGCAAAAATACCGATCAGCGATGTAATGCTTATTTGTACGACCTCCCACACGGTTGTGTCAATAAACAGCATAGCAGGATTAAGTGCAAATATATACGGTACGATAAATGCACCAATTGCAAGCTTGGTAGCCGTAAATGCAGTTTTCATCGGATTTGCCTGAGCGATAGCCGCGCCGGCATATGCCGCCAGAGCTACAGGCGGAGTTAAGTCTGCAACGATTCCGAAATAGAAAACGAAGAAATGCGCCGCTATTGCAGGTACACCCATACGAACTAAAATCGGGGCGCAGGTAGCTGCCATAATACAGTAGTTGGCAGTAGTCGGAACACCCATACCCAGCACAATACAGCACAGCATCGTCAATAAAAGTGCTATAATAACCTGACTGCCCGCCAGAGCAACTATACCGTTAATCATAACATTTGCAAGGCCTGTCATTGTGATAGTTCCTGCAATAATGCCTGCAACACCGCAGGCTGCAGCAACGGTTATCATACCCTGACCGCCTGCCGCTAATGCCTGCCATATTCTTTTAGGTGTGATACGCGTTTCTTTATTGAACAAGCTGACCGCTATTGCCACAACTATCGCAATTGCCGCCGCATACTGAATTGAACGTTGGCTTGTTCCCACAAGATAAATTAAAATGACAAGCGGCAACAAAAGATATAGCTTCTTTAAAAGAGGTAAAAACTTAGGCAGCTCTGCTTTTGTAAGTCCACGCAGGCCCTCTTTTTTAGCCTCTAAATGAACGGAAATAAATATTCCGGCAAAATATAAAACCGCCGGCAAAATTGCTTTAACAACGATATTACTGTATGGCACACCCACATAGTCTGCCATCAAAAACGCAGCAGCTCCCATAATAGGCGGCATAATCTGACCGCCGGTAGATGCAGATGCCTCTGCCGCTGCAGCAAACTCAGGCTTATAGCCGGTTCTTTTCATAAGCGGAATGGTTACCGAGCCGGAGCCGACAGTATTTGCAACCGAAGAGCCGGAAACCATACCCTCCATTGCGCTAGCAACAACCGCCACCTTTGCAGGACCGCCGGAAAATCCGCCAACCACCGCATTTGCAATTTTAATAAAGAAGTCTGCAATGCCTGTGCGCTCTAAAAACGCACCAAAAATAATAAACACAACAATAAATTTAGAGCAAACATTAATCGGTGTGGATAAAATACCCTCTTTGCCATAAAACAGATAATGAACAATGTAGTTCAGCTTACCCCACAGCGTAGGATTGGACAATCCCCAAACGAGTGCATAGACAATAAAGCAGCTTGCCACAATAACAATAGGCAGACCCACACTACGTCGGCACAGCTCAGCCAAGGCTATAATTCCCACAATGCCGATTACAATCTGATACCACTCAAAATTACTGCCCTGCTGAATAATGGCGTATGCATTTGCTGTGTAATACAAAAATGCACCCGTGCCGCAAAGCATTAATAAAATATCGTACCAGGGCATATAATTTACCTTTTGCTTGCCCTTTTTAGCCGGATACATAAGGTATCCTATAAATACAATAAATGCCACAAACGAAGTTAAACGGAACTCTTCAAGCCAGCTGGCAAAAAGTGTTACATAAATGCAAAACAAAGAGAAAATCGCCAATATGCATTGTACTACAATTTTTGGCTTTCCCTCCCACACTCTGGTGTTTGACTCGCGGTCAAATTTTTGCATTACTGCTTCTAAGTCCATATTTTGGGCAGGTGTGGCAGTTTTTTTCTTTTTAAAGAAATTCATTTTATATCCTCCTAAGAACTCCACTAAAAATGGCTGCGGCGATATTTCGTCGCAGCCATCAAAATACTATGGCTGAATTAGTTAACTGCCACTTCAACGCCTTTTTCTTTAAAATACTTAGCTGCACCCGCATGGAACGGAACAGTCATACCGCTTGTTGCGTTTTCTAAGCTAAGCTCTGCACCCTTTGCATTCTCAGCTGAAATTGCCTCGATATTATCAAAGATTGCTGCTGTGAGCTTGTATACATCTTCTTCAGCTGCGTCTGCATTTACAATCAAGGTAGCTTTAACTGTAACTGTCTTAACAGCCTCTGCCTGACCCTCGTATGTATTTGCAGGAATTTCATATACTGTGTAGAACGGGCAATCTGCCATCAATTTTTCTGCAATATCACCGTCAATCGGTACTAAATATGCATCATTTGTGGTGCACAGCTCGGTGATTGCAGGAGTCGGAGCACCTGCTACGATAAATGCTGCATCAATCTTGCCGTCTTTTAATGCATCTGCGCTGTCTGCAAAGGACTGATACTGTGCTTTAATATCACTTTCGCTAAGTCCTGCAGCTGTCAAAACGTCGATTGCGTTAAAGTACACTCCTGAACCGGGGGCACCGATAGATACTGCTTTACCCTTAAGGTCTGCAACGCTCTTAATCTCAGGATTCATGGTTACAAGCTGAACAGCCTCTGCATATAAGCCTGCAACAACGCGGAAGGAATCAACCTTGCCCTCTGTTTCAAAGGAACGTGTACCCTCCCAAGCATAAGCCATAACGTCAGACTGAACTGTACCCAGCTGATAGTTGCCTGCCTGAATACCCTGAATGTTAGCCTTTGAACCGTCAGTAGAAACAACAGTAACACCAACACCGGCATTATTGCTGATATACTGGCCCAACACACCGCCGTAACCGTAATATGTACCGGATGTGCCGCCTGTACCCATAGTCATTTTTGTACCGGCAACACCTCCGCAAGCTGCAACTGCAAGTGCAAGTGCTGCTACCAATACGATGGAAATAATTTTTTTCATTTTGTCTTCCTCCTTGTTCTCTTTAAAATACTACATACTATATTATGAAGTATCAGCAATCTACATATAAAATACATAATATAGTAAAGCATTCTGAACGGAAAAATAAAGTACCTAAATTTATGCATATAGTAAGCCTTACGTTCCATAATAATTACAGATTTCCACTCTCCGCAACCTTCGCACAAATCTAAATCTTTTGATAAAATATATTTTTTCTCATCATCTTCAGTGCCATTCATTTTATTCCAGCAATCTAAACAAAACTCAGCCATAATATCACCTCATTAACATTATAGGTCAATTTAACCATAATTTCAATAGGGAAATTTGCCATAATATTAATTGGTGATGTAATCATGAGCAAATTAAAAGAGCTTCGTATTAAAAAAGGTTATACGCAAATTAAAATGCAAATGCTAACAGGCATTGACCAAAGCGATTACTCTAAATTAGAAAACGGAAAA
Organism: Clostridia bacterium; assembly: GCA_045595745.1. Lineage (GTDB taxonomy): Bacteria > Bacillota > Clostridia > UBA1381 > UBA9506 > RGIG1666. The sequence continues at coordinate 5,708 of JAZOBB010000099.1, forward strand.
AGATATTTTACGTTTGAGCAGTGTCGAAAACTTGCACTAGCTCTTGATACGAGTATGGACTATTTAGCAGATTTAACTGATGAAAAAGAGCCATATCCTCGAAAAGATTCCAAATAAAAGAGCCATTTTATTAATGGCAAGATTTTGAAAAATTATATTTTGGTAGTGAGTTTATGATAAGAATTAAATTTGAAAAAGAATAGCACCTGCTTGTTTAAAATAAGCAAGTGCTATTTTCTTAATTGTTTGCTTTCGAGACACAAGGGAAAGTTTTATGGTCTTGGGAGGGTAGCTATTTGTCACCCTCTTTTTTATTTACAAGAGTCAGGAATATAAATGCTTGATTAGTGGGCAAGAGAACCGTCCCGCTGTCTCTGAATTCAATATTATGCCTCAAAACTCTTTATGCCTTCTTTATAAATTTCACATATAAGTTTTTGAATTTTAAGAGCTTCCCTACCGCTGATTGCCGGTTCAGAATCAGTTTCTACTGATTTATAAAAATCTTCAATCTGTCTGATATGCTGAAATCCCCAGTAATCTTTTCCGTCTTCATAAACAATATCAGGATCTATTTCAGTTTTAGTTTCAATACGTTCTCCGTTATTAAGTATAATTTGCGCATTATCATAGTCCATAACAACTTTTCCGTTTTCGCATAAAAGTCTTATTTCAATTGGTTCATCGCACCCGTAATTATTCATCGCCCAGAAGCCTAATGTGGCACCATTTTTGTATTTAATGAATCCTTCTGCGCTATCATCCACCTCCATAATAGAATGATTGCGGTTAGCCATATGTGCCGATACACTTTCAATTTCGGAATTTATAAACCAATTTGCAAGGTCAATTGAGTGAATAGCCTGGTCAATCACAACTCCTCCACCCTCTTTATCCCAAGTTCCCTTCCAGTCAGACAGGCTGTAATAATCGTCCGGTTTATGCCATGTTAACACGACTCTTGCAGAAATAATTTTTCCCAATGTACCATCGTCAAGTTTTTCTTTTACAAGACGGGATGAATTATTATATCTGCACTGAAAAATAATGCCGTATTTGACATTGTGTTTTTCTGCAAGAACAACATTTTCTAATGCATCCTCATATTTTATGCTCATTGGTTTTTCACAAAGCACATGTACACCTTTCATAATCGCATATTTTGAAACTATTGGATGTAAATAATGAGGAATGCATACGTGAACAACATCTATATTTTCTTTATCAATTAGCTCCTTGTAGTCATAATACGCCTTGCAATTATACTTTTTCGCCGCTTTATCTGCCCTGTCTTTTTTGATATCGCAAACACCGACAATTTCAGCATTCTTTAAATGATGTGCACTTGTTGCGTGCATTGTAAAAATATTTCCACAACCTACAATTCCTACTTTTAGCATAATTATTTCCTCCTTAGAATTTTATCCATTGCAATGCAAGTTTTATAAAGATTTTCTGGGTAATATGTATACTACGAAAGTATTTTTGCACCACCCCAGTTTTTTACAATAATTATAATATTATAAATAAAAACTGAAAGGAATCTATTTTTTTATTTAAAAAGTATAATTTTATAAACAAGATAATATAAATAAAATTAAATTATATAAAGCATAAAATCTGCAAAACAAAAATGACACCTTTAGCGTCATTTAAGTGCCGCAAAAAATTTTCGTTAAAGCAAGGCTATTTCTAAGAATAGTCCTGTTTCTTGGGAACTACGCGTTCTCACCGGTTCGAGTCCTACTAATAAAAAAGCCTCCTTCGGCAACTAACGTTCGCTTCGCTCACATTTTTAAAGGTAGACTTTTATGATATTCGGAAATTAAAACATAAAAGTAGTAATTTCCTATATATTAAAAAGCACGATACGGTGTACCTTTGGTACACCGTATCGTGCTTGGTAGCGCCAAATGATTTAGATGTGCGCCTCAATACTCTCCATTTGGCTTTTTATTGCATATTTATTCTGTTATTATTTCATCAACTTAAATATACTAAACTGCGACCAATCAACAAAAAAATAGCTTATTCCAAGCAAAATTATAACAATAACCCAAACATATTTCTTTATAAATTCCACCTTTAAAATTCCTTTCTTAAATTTATTTCCCTCTTAATTCAGTATATCGTGAATATATCTCACGTGTTGAATGCACAAGCCCTGTATAATACTCTTTCAATGTATCGATGTATGTTATTTTTCCGTTTATAACTTCTACAAAGATCCCGCTGTAAAAGATATCAAATTCGCCAATGTCATGTGTACTTAACCATTGATTATCATTCCTAATGATATAATCTAACATCACACCTGCATTTATATATGTAGCACAGTATTGGGCAATTAAACGCTCGCTCTCAGAATAAAAAGAGTTTTTTGAAAGTTCAATAAGTTTTGAAATACCACTTTGCGTTTCCTGATATTTATTATTTTCAAAAGCATTTTGTGTTTCTCTTACAATGTTTTGAATATCATTCAAAGAACTTGATGTTTTTTCAGCAGGAGAAACACCGCACGCCGTAATTATAAATATAAATACAAATAGCATTATAAAAAGCAAAGTTTTTTTCATTTGTAACACTCTCCACCTTATGTTGAAATTTTATTGTATAAACTTTTCGACTTTTTGGACAAACTTTAATGATTCATCAATCATTACATTTTCTATTTCCAATTCTCCAGTTGCTATTGCGCCAATAGTTCCACTTAATATTTCCATTTCAGGAAAATCGAAAACCGAGATAGCCTTTCCTGACAAACTAAGTTTTGCTACACCGTATCCAATATTATATGTATATTGAGCAAACATTCGTTCTTTATCACTAATATTTTCATCTTTTGCTAACTTATCAAGTTCAGCAATTTCATTTCTAATTACAGAGGAATCATTTGTATTACAAATAGTTTTATAATGCTCGACAATTATATCTGTAGTAGAAGCAGGCGTTTTAGCACACCCACACACAACAAATATAACAGTTAAAATAATAAATAATATCCTTTTCATATTTTAATCACATCCACATAAATAATTTCAAAAAAAACATCCATAACGCTCCGCCTACGATAATTATGTATGTAATCTTTTTCTTTGGATTATAATACATAGAATCAATATTCATAATTTTCATATATAACCTATAAGCAAAGTTTACAATTATTATTCCTAAAATCGCGGATATAACTAAAAGTATAATCCCTAAAGTTTCCATTTTATTCACCCCTCTTTACTTCCGAATTGGAATTATATATACATTATAATTCCAATTCGGAATTTTGTCAATACTT
>JAZOBB010000100.1:0-14408 GCA_045595745.1 Clostridia bacterium
ATACGATTTTTATTGACCCTCCACGAAAAGGCAGCGATGAAGTAACCTTAAATGCAATTTTAAATATGGCACCTGATAAAATTGTTTATGTCTCCTGCAATCCTGCAACCTTAGCACGCGACCTTAAATATTTAACCGCAGGAGGATATACCCTTAAAAAAATCCAGCCTGTTGATATGTTTCCGAATACGGTGCATGTGGAGAGTGTTGTTTGTTTGAGTAGGGAAAAGGCCGACGATTATATCCGTATATCCGTTCATACGAAAGATTTGCAAACAATATGAACTAACAAGAAAACTTGAATTTAACGGAGGTGAGTTCTTTGAAACGAGAGGATGCATTTTACCATAAAATTATGCTGATGACTGGCTTGGATGACAGCTACGATGAATGGTTAATCCATTATTTAGAATCTGAAAATCCTTTAAGCAACATCGTTCTGGAACTTGCTTGTTGTGGTTCCGATATTAACAAAACTATTTCTGTGCTTCATAATTTCTGTGCGGAACAGCCTTTTGACGAAGCGGTTGTTTGCGATAGGTTAAGATTGTTTTTCAAGGACGCATATTACGCAAACAGAATGAGCAAGGAAGAAATATCATCTACTATGTACCGCTTGGCCCTTAACGTTGGCGACCCTGGAGACTTTGATATTCAATTATGGGGAAGTATGTATTATCTGGACGATTATTACTCCTTGGCTAAAGACGGGATAATTTCATGGGAAAGCTTTGATTTTGCTTTTATCTCATATCTTGATAACGGAACACCACTCGATTCAAACCTTATTTGGAACAAAAATACCGTAAAGAATCTATCGTTAGTTAATAAAATTAAAAGCATATTCAAAAAGTGATTTCATCTAACTGTTCGCCAAATTCCTATATATCAAACACTTTGGTAGACTCCCGACCTAAAGGGACAACTGTGGAGACGGTTGCTCTTCTAATACGACAAAAGTAAACAGAATATCTAATTTGATGTGAATGCTATAGACTTATCTAAAACCTAAAAAATAACAAAAGACTATCTAAAAATAAAAGATATGCAGATATTTTCTGCATAACATTTTTGTATAAAAACCGCCCGAAAAGGCGGTTTATATCTTGCGCAAGTTTAATTTTCAATTACTTTTTCCATTATGTAGTCGTCCATTACATAACCTTCGCCGATATCTGCCACCTGAGTTCTTTCTGTTTTAAAGCCGAGTTTTTCATATGCTGTAATTGAACCTTTGTTGTTTTTATTAACCGTAAGCCAAATTTTATTTAAAGAATCGCGTTTTGCTATGCGGCTCATAAAGCTGACTGCTGTTTTTGCCAAACCCTTGCGGCGATAGGCTTTATCTATGTAAAGCTTGCTTAAAAATATTGCTTTATCTTTTACGCAAATTGCAAAATATCCGGCATTTTCGCTATCATATTCTAATATAAAATACTGATAATTTTCGTTATCAATTTGATTTTTTATAGCCTTTTTTGACTGAAATTTGTTCACCATATATTCAATCTGACCTTCGCTTATTATTGAGCTGTAGTGCTCAAACCATATCTTTTTAGCAAGATTTGCAGTTTGTTCAATCAATTCTGGCTTATTTACAGGTACAATTTTAATATTTTCCATAATTATCACCTTTTAAAAGATGGGAATTTATCTTACATAAGATAAATTCCCGTAAAATTTTACTCTATAATTTCTTTTCCGCCCATATAAGGTCTTAATGCCTCTGGTATACGAACACGGTATTTTTCACCGTCAAATTCTAAGTTATTTTCTAAAAATGCAATAAGCATTCTAGGCGGTGCAACAACGGTATTATTAAGTGTATGGGCAAAATATTTGTTTCCGTCTTCGCCTTTAACACGAATACCAAGTCTTCTTGCCTGAGCATCTCCCAGATTTGAGCAAGAGCAAACCTCAAAATACTTACCTTGCTTTGGTGACCAGGCCTCGATATCGTAAGATTTTACCTTTAAGTCGGCCAAATCTCCGGTACAGCACTCTAATGTTCTTACCGGAATATCCATTGAACGGAAGAGCTCAACGCTGTAATTCCACATTTTATTAAACCATTCCATACTTTCTTCAGGCTTACAAATTACTATCATTTCCTGCTTTTCGAACTGATGAATTCTATAGATTCCGCGTTCTTCGATTCCGTGAGCACCTTTTTCTTTACGGAAACAGGGAGAATAACTTGTTAATGTCATAGGCAATTTTTCTTCCGGAGTCATTGTATCAATAAATTTACCAATCATTGAATGCTCACTTGTACCTATCAAATAAAGGTCTTCGCCCTCTATTTTATACATCATTGCATCCATTTCTTCAAAGCTCATAACACCCGTAACCACGCGGCTTCTTATCATAAACGGAGGTATGCAATAGGTAAAGCCTTTATCTATCATAAAATCTCTTGCGTAAGCTGTTACTGCGCTGTGAAGTCTTGCGATATCGCCCATTAAATAGTAAAAACCTTCGCCGGCAACTCTGCCTGCAGCCTCTTTATCAATGCCGTTAAAGAGTGCCATAATATCGGTATGATAAGGAATTTCAAAGTCAGGAACAGTCTGCTCGCCGTATTTTGTTACCTCAACATTGTCTTCATCTGATTTTCCCACAGGAACGGACGGGTCAACGATGTTAGGAATCTTCATCATAACGTCTTTAAGCTTTGCTTCAAGTTCATTTTCTTTAACTTCGAGCTCTTTAAGCTCGGCAGCCTGGGCATTTACGAGCTTTTTGGTCTCTTCAGCCTCTTCCTTTTTGCCTTGTCCCATTAAAGCTCCGATTTGTTTACTTAATTTATTTCTGTTAGCTCGAAGCTCGTCAGCTCGGCTATTTGCCGCCTTTTTTTCGTCATAAAGACTTATTGCCTCGTCAACTAAAGGCAATTTGTTGTCTTTAAACTTCTTTTTAATGTTTTCTTTTACAAGCTCGGGGTTTTCTTTTACAAATTTTATGTCTAACATAGCCTTTTCTCCTTATTATTTTGTGTCTATTTCAGATAACTTTACTTGTCGTCTTTTTTCATAATTATATTGTGCTGTTTTTATTGCCTCTTCTTCCTCTTCAGACAGCTCGTACTGAGATTTTCCGTTTGTTATGGGCTTTAAATAGGTTGCTGTCTGTCCACGTGAATATACTCCGTTTAATACAAAGCCTGAATCAGAATCGTCTAAAACAGCAGTTACAAAAGATAATTTTGCATTATTATCTTCAAATGCGTTATATCTTATTGCGCCAATTTTTTTAACGCAGCTGCCAACCTCACGTTCAATTTCTTGCAGGCGGCTTTCTGCCTCTTGATAGTTATTCATTATCTCGCTGCATTTCTGATAATAATTTATAATTGCATCGGTTATATCGTTTCCTGCCGCATCTTTTAAAACACTTTTCATTTTTTTATTTGTTTTTAATGCAACGGTCAGTCCACATACTGAAATTATAAGTAAAATAACCAAAACTATTACAACATAAAATAAAATCAGTTCAGCGGGAAAGTTTAATCCAAAAAAACTCATTTTTATTCTTCCTTCACCAAAATTTTTGATTGTTTCACGTGAAACATTTATTTTTTAAACACATTAAAAGTAACTTTTAAAAGATAAAAGTACCTTACTGTATCTCTGTTTGTCCAACACAGCTTAATTTTAAACTCCTAATTTTTGGAAAATATGTAATAATTATCTTTTTATCATCTTCATTATTCTGTCAAAATCATCATTAGAGTAATATTCTATTTCAATTTTGCCTTTATTTTTTTTGTGATGAATTTTAACCTTTGTTCCAAATGCTGTTGATAAATTTTCTTCTAATGAAAGCATATATCTTTCTATTTCTTGTTCTTTTGCTGATTTTTTCTTAACCGGCTTAATTTTTTGAAGTTGCGCAATATATGCCTCGGTCTGTCTTACATTCATTTCATCATTTATAATTTTTTCTGCAGCTAAAAGCATAATTTCTTTTTTTTCTGCTCCTAAAAGTGCTCGTGCATGACCTGATGAAATTTTTTCTTCTATTAAATATTGCTTAATTTCGTCAGGAAGATTTAAAAGTCTTAAGCTATTTGCAATTGCAGGGCGACTTTTGCCCAGTTTTTTAGACAATTCTTCTTGTGTTAAGCCAAATTCTTCGATTAACTCTTTATATCCTTCAGCTTCTTCGACTGCATTTAAGTCTTCACGCTGTAAGTTTTCAATAAGAGCAATTTCCATCGTTTCTTTTTTGTCATATTCTTTAATAATTGCAGGAATTTTTTTAATTCCGGCAATTCTCGATGCTCTCCAACGGCGTTCACCTGCTATAATCTGATAAAAGCCTGTATCTAATTTTTTAACGACGATTGGCTGAAGCACACCGTATTCTTTAATAGATTCAGCTAATGCTGCAATTTTTTCATCGTCAAATTTTCTTCGGGGCTGATTTTTGTTAGGCTCAATATCAGTAATTTTAAGCTCTGTTATGCCGTTTTTATCTAACACATTATCAATTACCGTATCGGTATTTAAAAGTGCTCCAATGCCCTTTCCTAAGCCTTTTTTACTGCTTTTTGCCATTATTTTAACCCCCTGTTGTTTTTAATTACTTCTTTTGCAAGGTCTGTATATGCCTCGGCACCTTTTGAATATTTATCATATATAATAATAGGTTCGCCATAGCTTGGTGCCTCGCTTAAACGAACATTTCGGGGAATAACGCTCTTAAACACCTTGTCCGGAAAGAATCTTTTTACCTCATCAGCAACCTGAATCGAAAGATTTGTTCTTGCATCGAACATAGTAAGCAAAATTCCCTCAAACTGAATTTTGTCATTTAATGACTGTTTAATGCTTTTTATGGTTTTGGTAAGCTGACTTAATCCCTCTAGTGCATAATATTCACACTGGATGGGAACTAAAACACTATCTGCTGCAACAAATGAATTTAATGTTAAAAGTCCAAGTGATGGCGGACAATCTATAATTATAAAGTCGTATTTATTTTTTATTTCATTAATTGCATTTTTTAAAAGATGCTCACGGTCTTTCATATCAACCAATTCAATTTCAGCTCCGGCAAGATTAACATTTGCAGGGCATAACGAAAGATTTTTATAATCTGTTTTAATTATGCTATCAGACAAATCTTCGTTATTTATCAAAACATCATAAATTGATACTTCTGCCTCGTCTTTTTCTACACCAAGACCGCTTGTTGTGTTACCCTGAGGGTCAATATCAATAACAAGCACCTTTTTACCTGCAGCTCCCAGGCATGCGCTTAAATTAACAGATGTTGTTGTTTTACCAACACCGCCTTTTTGATTTGCTATTACTATAACTTTACCCATATAAACGCAGCCCTTTCATCACAATTTTAATATTAATAATATAATAAATTTGAGTTATCTAGCTCTTGTAATTATTATACCATAAGTAAAAATGCTTGCTTGCAAGGGCATTTTTACGCAGCCGTCAATAATTACAAGACGACGGCAAAGCCGGAAAGTGTATGAAATACACAGCGAGCTACGCGAGCTCTTGTAATTATTATACCACCATATAATATAAATTTCAATAAAAAAATGTAATGTTTCACGTGAAACAATAAAAAAGTCTCCTTCTAAAGCTAACGTTCGCTGCGCTCACATTTTTAAAGATAGACTTTTATTATATTCTAAAATTACAACATGAAAGTAGTAATTTCCTAAATATTAAAAAAAGAGCAGATTTTAAATCTGCTCTTAATGTTTCACGTGAAACACTATCTATTAATTTCTAAAACCTTCATTTGAAATTCACCGTTTGGGGATTCAACAGTAATAGTATCGCCAACCTTTGCACCTATTAAAGCCTTACCAACCGGAGACTCGTCAGAAAGCTTGTTGCTGCTTGGGTCTGCCTCAGTTGAGCCAACAAGATAATATTCTGCTTCTTCATCAAAATCAATGTCTAAAACCTTAACCTTGCAGCCAATAGCAACTGCGTCTGTTGAAATGTTTTCGTCATCAATAACTTTTGCATTTTTAAGCATTTTTTCAAGCTTAACTATTCGCATTTCAACTTCTGCCTGCTCGTTTTTAGCTTCGTCATATTCAGCATTCTCTGATAAATCGCCAAAACCTAAAGCAACTTTAATTTTTTCTGAAATTTCTTTTCTTTTTTGAGTTTTTAAATACTCAAGCTCTTCTTCTCTTGCCTTTAATCCTTCGTAGGTCAAAATAACTTCTTTTTCAGCCATTTTTCCTCACCTTTCTATGAGCTTCTTATTAAATAGGAAGAAACTCGTTTTATTTCTTTGTAGCATTAAATTTATAATAAAGTATCATATGCCAATATATTATAATCTTCTTTTATATAAAAGTCAATCATTTTTTACAAAATTTATTATTTTTATGTCAAATTTATGGATAAACCGCATAAATTCTGATTTATTTTTTTCTGTATATAAAGAATTAAATATAAAATTAAGCACATTTTTGTCGAATAATCCTAAGCAGTATATAATATTTTTTAATCTTACATCTGATGAAAAGATTATATTATTATATAAACTCTTTATATTTATATTTTTATCAGTTAAATTTAAAGCCATAATTTCATTTTTTTCTGTAAATTCTTTTATAAATGCTTCATTATCAGATAAATTAACAATAATTTTGTTTTTTTCAGAAACACCGGTAACATTTTTAGAAACCGATATAAATATTCCGTATTCAGATAAAAAATAATCTGTTAAAGGCTTATATAATTCTTTATTTTTTGAATATATATGAATAGACCTTACATCACGGCAAACTTGTCTTATTATATTTTCTGCATCAAGTGGAAAATCACATATTAATATTAAATCAGAAAGAGAAGGTGTAATATTTAAAAAAGCTGCATATTTTTTTATAATATAATCTAAAGGATATATTCTTGCGTAAGATATAGTATTTTTTTTATTATTAAAATATTTATAAAGAATTTTTTTATTGTTTCCATCCCAACAGTAATAAACCTCTCTACTATGGTATTTATCAGTTATACTATTTATATATTGCGCAAGATATTTTACATTTTTAACTTTAACTTTTTCGGGTATCGGCACACTTATAATATAAAAAATTGTATCTTCTATTATAAATTCTTTTATATTTAAATTTAAGCTTTTTAAATAATAAAATTTAAAAATTTCAAACTTAGAATAATTGTTTTTATTATCAATAATGAGTGCAGTTTTTTTAAACATTAATATCACCCGTAATAATATATGCGCTATATGATATATATATTAAAAAAGTTCACTTTAAAGGTGAACTTTTTTTAATATTTCTTCAATTGTAATCATTTTTGATTTTAGCATTGTATTTAAAACATCTAAGAGCATATTTGCTGACATATGATTTGGAAGAGAAAGCTCTTTTAATAAATCTTCTCTTAATGCTTTACTGTTTTGCTGGCCATAAAGGCCTAATGAATACAAATCAAACTTTTTTAAAAGAGTTATATTTTCATTTTCGTCATTCTTTATATCATCTAAAAATGTTGCGCCGCATTTTTTAACAGAATCTAAAATTATATTATCATCAATTCCTTCAACACCAAGCTTACCTTCTTTTGATGGCTTTTCTTTTCTTGATTCCTTGCCATAAACATCAGGAATAAATGCATGTTTAACATTCAATCCTGCAAGCTTGTTTTTAATATAATTCCTTATTCTGAAGCCTGCGCTGTCTGAATCGGTAAAAATTATAACTCCATTTGCTAAAGAAAGCTTTTTTAAAAAATTTATTATATTTTCGTTGTTATAAATACGAAATCCGTCAACGCAAATTATAGAAGTATCAAAAATCTGCGAAAGCTTAATTTTATCGTATTTTCCTTCAACTACAATAACCTCTTTAATTTTATACATTATCTCATTCTTACGGGAAGAACTATGTATAAAAAGTTATCTCCCTCAGCCGGTTCTATGGTAGTGGGGTTAACCGGTGTTGAAAAACTGAATTTTATATCTGAGCAGTCGCAGTTTTTAAATGCATCCATTAAATATCTCGGATTAAAGGCAATTTCAATCGGCTCACCCTGCATATCAACACTGAATTTATCTTTAACCTTACCCATAACAGTTTCGCAGTTTATAAAAACATTATCGTCTTCAATTTTTAAAACAACATGAGCTTTTGTAGTTTCGTTAACAATTAAAGCTGCACGGTCTATTGAATCGAGAATTTTTTTGGTTTCGGTAGTTATAACAAGAGTATTTTTATGCTTTAAAACTGATGTATAATCTAAATATTCGCCCTCAATTAATCTTGTAACCATTTTACAGTTTTTAAGATTTAACTGTGCATTTTTATTAGTTAACATAATTTCAATTTCGTAATCACTTTCTCCTATTATAGAAAGTAATTCTTTTGCGGTTTTTCCGGGAAGAATAAATTTAATATTTTCTGAGTTTTCAACTGCTTCTTTTCTTATAGCCAAGCGATATCCATCGCATCCTACCATTTTAAAGGTGCCTTCTGATATATCAAAATAAATACCCGAGAGCTGAGGCTTAATATCTGTCTGAGCAATTGCATAAATTGTTTGACGAATCATACTTTTTAAAACAGATTCTTTAATTTTAAATGATTTTTCACCTTCAACTATTGTAAGTTTAGGAAATTCGTCAGCCTTAGCGGTAGAAAAATCAAATTTTGCGTTTCCGCACGACAAATTAATAACTTCGTTTTCGTTAACCTCTATGTATGCATCTTCTTCAAAATCAGGCAATTTTTTTACTGCGTTTGAAAAAAGGTTAGCTTTAATTACAACAGCACCTTCTTTTTCGACCTGAGCATCAATTGTGCAATCAAGACCAAGCTCTAAATTATTGCTTATAAACTGAAGAGATGAATCTTTTGCTTCAACATAAATACCCTCTAAAATATTCATTGTAGATTTAATTGCAACTGCACGTTCAACAATGCTTATTGCTTCTACTAAATCTTTTCTTTTACACTTAACTTTCATTTATAATTCCTCCTACCGGATGAAAAATCTTATTGATTTATTTTATCATAAAAATCATTTTTTGACAAGTGCTATAAAATTTAAAAATTCGTCAAAAAAATCTTTTATATATAATATAATAATATATATAGTAGTAATAGTAGTAGTATTTGTTGAAACTGTTAACAAGCGGTTTAACTGGCAGAGTTAACGTATTTTTTGCTGTTTATAAAATGTGGATAGTTGTGTAAAGTAATTAACACAATTAACAGGAAAAAATACAAAAATTTTTGTTTTTTTCTAAAAAAAATCTGTTAACACGATAATAACAGCTAAAAATCTGTTTTTTAACAAAGGATTGTTGAAAACTAAAATAAACTGCGGTATTATGCTAAAAAATGCTAAATTATAAAATTTATAAAATATAAAAACCGCGGTATTATGCCAAAAAGTTATCCACAATTTATTAACAATCTGTTGATAACCTGTTTGAAAGTCGTTTTTAAACAGGGATAGGAAAAATAGTTCAGAACGGACAAAAGTTTTATTTTTTTTCGTTCTGGGCTATTTTAAAATTCCACTTAGAGAATGTTGTTTATAGCACACATAACAGCCAATTTTCCGCTTTCATATGTTAATCCGCCCTGCATATATGCTACATATGGCTCGCGTATTGGTCCGTCTGCCGAAATTTCAATACTTGCACCGGATGTAAATGTTCCTGCAGCCATAATAACCTGATTTTCATATCCCGGCATATCCCACGGCATAGGTGTTACAAATGCATCAACGGGAGAGCCTGCCTGAATTCCCTGACAAAAAGCACACAGCTTTTCAGGTGAGCCTAGCTTTACTGCCTGAATTATATCGCCGCGTGGCTCGTCTGATGAAGGGCATACCTCATATTCTAAAAGCTCAAGCATTTTAGCTGCCAAAAGTGATGTTTTAATACTTTCGGCTACTACGTGCGGAGCCATAAAAAATCCCTGGTACATACTGCGGTTCATTCCGAGAGTTGCGCCGACCTCTGCACCAATTCCGGGTGAAGTTAAGCGATAAGAAACCTGCTCGATTAAATCTTCTCTTCCTGCAATATATGCACCTGTTAAAGCTAGGCCGCCTCCGGGATTTTTAATTAAAGAGCCAACAACTAAATCAGCACCTGCATTACAGGGTTCTTCGGTTTCGGCAAATTCACCGTAGCAGTTATCAACCATACAAATGACGTTTGGATTTATCTCTTTTACACATTCGCAAATTTTGCGTATATCTTCGATTAAGAGCGATTTTCTCCAGTCATAACCCTTTGACCTTTGAATTTCTACTAAACGCACATCAGGGGTAATATTTGCACGTATTTTGTCTAAATCAGGAGTGCCGTCGGGCTTTAAGCTTACTTCTTTATATTTTACGCCCCAGTCAGCTAACGAGCCGTTACCCTCGCCGCGTATGCCTATAACTTCTTCTAAGGTATCATACGGTCTGCCTGTTACCGAAAGCATAACATCGCCCGGACGCAAAACTCCAAAAAGACAGGTTGAAAGAGCATGTGTACCCGAGACTATGCTGTGACGCACCAAAGCACTCTCAGCTCCAAAAACATCGGCATAAATTTTATCTAAAGTATCTCTTCCGATATCGTCATAGCCATATCCTGTGGTTATTCCCAAATGCTGTTCGCTCACTCTATGCTCGCGAAAAGCACGCATAACCTTTGCTGTGTTAATTTCTGCTGTTTGTTCTATTTCTTTAAATTTATCACTTAAATCTGCTTCTGCTTTTTGCATAAGGCTGACAATTTCAGCCTTTATGCCGTATTCTTTATTTAAAAATTCGCTGTAATTCATTAATAAAACCTCTTTAATCGAAAAGGGATGTAAATATTTTTACATCCCTTTGTTTTTAATATTTTTCTGTGGTCTATACTTTTTTACATTTTTATAAGGGATAGGAAAAAAAGAGACAGAATGGACAAACTGAACCCAAGCTTTGCTTGGGGATACCCGAAGACATACGTGGGTATGTCGAGAGGTGAAGTTTGTTCATAGCAAAAAGGCTTAATTATAAAGAAAAATCGATTTATATGAGATTTTTCTTCTTTATTAAAAATTAAAATAATAAATTTATAATTATTTATATTGTTTTTTATAATTTGTTGCCTTTTTGCGGTCTGTACTTTTTTTACATCCCGTAAATATCCTTAGCCGGAACAACCGTTATTCCGCCTTTTGACAATTCTTTAACCGCTTTTTCGCTGTTATCTGATTTAATAATTACATATGCTGCATCTCTTTCTTTTCCAACAAAGGCATACATATATTCAACAGCAATGTCAGCCTCGCTTAAACGAGCCAGAACGTTATGAAGTGCTGCGGGTCTGTCATTAATTTTAACTACAATAACATCTGTTATTTTAACTGTAATACCGTTTTGCTTTAAAACATCATAAGCTTTTTCAGGATCCTGAACAATTAAACGCAAAATTCCGAAATCTGTTGTATCGGCAATAGATAAAGCTCTTAAATTTATTCCGTTTTGCGCCAAAATTTCTGTCACGCGTGAAAGCTTGCCCTTTGAGTTTTCTACAAAGACCGAAATCTGTTTTACTAACATAAAATATCAGCTCCTTGCTATATTATTTTTTACGTTTATCAATTACACGAACTGCCTTACCTTCACTTCTGGTAATGCTCTTTGGCTCTACCAGTTTAACTTTTACGGCAAGACCTAATGCACTCTTTAATTTTTCATAAATTTCTTTTTCTAATTTTTCAAGCTGTTTAATTTCATCCGAGAAGAAGTCAGGTGCCATTTCAACCTGAACCTCTAAGGTATCGCGTGTTCCCTCGCGGTCAACTATGAGCATATAATAAGGTGCAACGTCAGAAATATCCAAAAGGGCACTTTCAACCTGAGACGGAAATACGTTAACGCCGCGGATAATGAGCATATCGTCAGAACGTCCCTGAATTTTACCCATTCTAACTAAGGTACGTCCGCATTCACACGGCTCATGAGTTAAAGAGGTTATATCACGTGTGCGGTAACGAAGCATCGGCATACCTTCTTTGGTTATGCAGGTAAATACAAGCTCACCAAGTGTTCCGTCAGGCAAAACCTCACCTGTTTCGGGGTCAATAATCTCAGGAATAAAGTGGTCTTCGCTGATATGTATTCCGCATTCCTTTTCACACGAAAAACCAACACCCGGTCCGATAATTTCGGTAAGACCGTATACGTCAACTGTGCGGATATTAAGCATTTTTTCGATTTCGTGCTGCATTTCAACCGTCCAGGGTTCAGCACCGAAAACACCTGCTTCTAACTTAAATTCGTTTATATCCAAGCCCATTTCTTTTATTGTTTCGCCAATGTATGCTGCATATGACGGAGTACAGCACAAAATGGTTGTGCCTAAATCCTTCATCATTCTTATCTGACGTTCGGTATTACCTGAAGATGTAGGAATAGCCATAGCACCTAAGGTCTGAGCACCGTAATGAGCACCTAAACCACCGGTAAAAAGTCCGTATCCGTATGATGACTGAACAACAGAGTTTTCATCACCGCCTGCTGATGCTAAAACACGAGCCATAACCTCACCCCAGAGTGCAAGGTCGTTTTTAGTATAGCCTGCAACAACCTGTTTACCTGTTGTGCCGCTTGTTGCGTGAATTTCGACTATATCCTTATTAGGACGGGCAAAAAGACCGTTCGGATAAGTTTCTCTTAAATCCTGCTTGCTTGTAAAGGGTAAAAGATGTAAGTCGTCAACAGAACGTATATCTTCGGGTTTTACACCTTTTTCATCCATTTTTGCACGATAATAGGGTACGTTTTCATAAACTTCTTTAACTTTTTTTATTAAACGCTCGCTTTGGAGTGTGTGCATTTTATCCCTGCTCATACATTCAGCTTCGGGATTCCATATTTTTGACATTTACAGCACCTCTTTATGTGTTAGTATATTATTTTTATGCATCATAGCCCAGTCTGAAGGCTTTTAAATTAACCTCTAAGAATTTTTCGGGAACGGTTTGTTTAATTGCCTCTTCCCATTCTTCTTTTGAGATGTTTGTGTGCTTTGCCATAACTCCGATTAAAACAACGTTAACCGATTTTATGTTTCCTGCCTCTTTAGCTAAAGCTAAGGCATCGCAGGAGGTAACCGAAATACCCATTTTTTCCATTTTTCCTAAAATATCTTCAGCATATTTAGCCGCACCTGTAATAACAGGCATAGGATTGGTTTTTTGAGTATTTACAATATATTTTCCGCCTTTTTTAAGATATGAAATATAGCGGTATGCTTCTAACTGTTCAAAGGCTAAGATAACATCAGCCTCGCCCTCGCCGATAATGGGGGATGCAATTTTTTCTCCGTAGCGAACATAGGTAACAACACTGCCACCGCGCTGGCTCATTCCGTGAACCTCAGAAAGTTTAACATCGCCGCCTAAATTTATTGCGGCAGCACCTATAATACGGCTGGCTAAAAGTGTTCCCTGACCGCCGACTCCAACAATCATTATATTCATAATATCACAATCCTTTCTGCACGGGTTAAGCTCGCTCGATTGCGCCGAACTTACAAACATTCGGGCAAAGACCGCAGCCTACGCAAAGAGTTTCATCAATTTTTGGTCCGTTTTCAGTCAGCGAAATTGCCGGACAGCCTAATTTCATACACATTTTGCAGTTTTTACACTTGTCGTTTATAACGTAGCGGCCTGTGTATCCTGCTTTTTTAATAAGTGCGCAGGGACGCTGTGCAATAATTACAGACGGCTCTTCTGCCGCAATTTCTTCTTTTACTACCTTTTCGAAATTGTCAACATCAAACGGGTCGGCAATAACTACACGGTCAACACCAACTGCGTGAGCCAGCATTTCTAAATCAACCTGACGAGTTGGCTCGTTTTTAATGGTAAAGCCGGTTGCTGGGTTTTGCTGATGTCCTGTCATACCGGTAATTGAGTTATCTAAAATAATTGTGGTGGTTGTTCCTTTGTTATAAACCACATCAATAAGTCCGGTAATTCCTGAATGAACAAAGGTAGAATCACCTAAAACTGCAACGGTTTTGCGGGCAAAGTCCTTGCCGCGAGCTTTTTCCATACCGTGTGCGGCAGTAATACTTCCGCCCATACAAACGATGGTATCTATGCTTTCAAGCGGTTTTGCACAGCCTAATGAGTAACAACCTATATCGCCTGTTACGTTAAGCTTTAATTTTGAAAGTACGTAAAATACACCTCTGTGCGAGCAACCGGGGCACATAACGGCAGGACGAACAGGAATAGGCTCGTCTGCTTTCATCGGCTCTGCCGGCTTTTCGCCCAGTATTTTTTCTTTTAAAAGCTCAGTAGAATATTCGCCGATTAAGGTAAATATTTCTTTTCCGATTACATCAATGCCGATTGAGCGGCAGTAGTTTTCAATAAC
>JAZOBB010000101.1:0-21685 GCA_045595745.1 Clostridia bacterium
TTTTATGTGTCGTGTCGTTAGTTTTAAAAATGTTAACCGACAGAAACTTTAAATTAAAAACATCTTCGCTAGATATATTTGTATTGTTCTTTATGGGTGCTTTAGCATACGGTGTGATAAATTCGTTCACATTCATAAAGAGTGCACAGATATTAATGATATATTTTTCATATATCTTATTCTATTTTGTAATAGTTGCAACAACTGATTCACATAAAAAGTGGAAGGCGTTAGTTGTATCGTTTGCTTTAGTCAGCTGTCTTGTTGCACTTTACGGAATACTTCAGAATTTTACGGGAATAAGCTCACAAAAATCGTGGGTTGACAGCGATATGTTCCAATCAATTAAAACCCGCGTATATTCAACATTTGATAATCCGAATGTTTTAGGTGAGTTTTTGGTAATTATGATTCCTACAACAGCGGCACTTATCTGGGCTAATAAAAAGCACGGACATAAAATGGTGTATACCTTTATAATTTTGTGTTTGTGTGCGTGTATCGTATTTACCTGGTCAAGAGGTGCTTGGCTCGGTGTTATGCTTGCAGTTGCGCTGTTTTTACTTGTTATGGATAAACGATGGGCATTAGCAGGTGTTGTGGCACTTTTTGCCTTGCCGTTTATATTGAGTACAGACAATGCAATTACTCAGCGAATTTTGTCGATAGGAAACACTAAAGATACCTCAACGGCATATCGTGTGTCTATTTGGATGGCATCTGTCAAGCTGATACGTGACTTCTGGATGTCGGGCATAGGCTTAGGCTCAGAGGCTTTTGCAATGATATATCCTAAATATGCCTTGGCAGGAGCAAACTTTGCACTTCATTCACACAATCTGTTCTTGCAGATATGGGTTGAAATGGGATTAATAGGTATAGTTTCGTTTTTTGCATTGATTATAGCATTTGTTCGTCAGGCGTTTTCGCTTGCGGTTTATCGCAAACGAGGCGGAGTGTGTGCAACGGTTGTACTAGGTGCATCGGCAGGTATTTTAGGGTACTTGTTCCAGGGTCTTACAGATAATGTGTGGTATAACTATAAAATGCTGCTGATTTTCTGGATTGTATTAGGTTTAGTTTCGGCAGGAGTAAATATCAATAAGCAAAAAGACGAATAAGACGTAAAAGGAGGCCGGAATATGTTAAAAGTAGTACAAGTTGTTTCGGACACCAATATTGGCGGTGCAGGTCGATATCTTTTAAACTATTTAAAATATTTTGACCGTAACCGATTTAAAGTAACGGTAATTGTGCCTGAACAAAGTGCATTAATTGAGTTTATAAAGCAGTATGGCGATGTAGAGTTAATCGAAGCACCGTATATGGCTGATAAATCTTATGATAAAAACTGTGTAAAATTCTTAAAAGGCATTTTTAAGAACATAAAACCTGATATTTTGCATACTCACGCAAGCTTATCTGCGAGAATAGCGGGAAGAAAAGCAAAAGTTCCTTGCATAGTAGCAACAAGGCATTGTATTGAGCCGAAAGCCTCAAAAATAAAAGCTGCGGTAATGGGATTTTTAAATAATCGTTTGTGTGATTATTATATTGCAGTTGCCAATGCTGTTGCACAAAATCTTTATGAGGGCGGAATTTCGCTCGACAAGGTTAGGGTTATTTATAACGGAGTTGAGCCGGTAACGGCACATCCAATTGAGGCACTGTTGTTAGAGCGAGCGACTTTAGGAATAAAAGACCACGAGTTTGTATTTTCGATTTTTGCCAGATTAGAAAAGGTAAAAGGTCACCGATATTTTTTAAAGGCTGCCCGCGAGCTTAAAAAAGCAGGCTATCATGCAAAATTTTTAATAGTTGGCGACGGTTCTTTAAGAGCCGAACTTGAAGACAAAGCAAAGTCTTACGGCATAGCTGATGATGTAATATTTACCGGATATGTAAAAGACACATCTCTTCTTTTAGGGGCATCTGATGTAAATGTTATTTCTTCAGAGTCCGAGGCAATGAGCCTTGCAATATTAGAGGCAATGAGTTTGGGCAAGCCTACGATTGCAACATTAACCGGAGGGAATCCTGAAATCATTAAAAACGGTGTAAACGGATACTTAACAGGTGTTGGAGACAGTGCATCTTTAGCAGAAGCGATGATAAAGATAATGGAGGATGAATCCCGTTATATCGAATTATCTGAAAATGCATATCGTAATTACGAAGAGCAGTTTAAAGCCGAGTTTATGGTGAACAATATCGAGAAATTTTATGAGGAGGTAACAAAAAATGTTTATTGATGATAAAGGTAAACTTTTTGGAAAACTAAATATTTTAGATTTAATTATTGTTTTGGTTATAGTTGCTGTTTTGCTATTTGGCGGTTGGTATTTCATGAGAGGCGGTGCAGGCGGAGCAGAAACTCTTACTGTTGATTACACAGTAGAGGTTCTTCAGCAAAAACCTGAATATTTTGATTTTATTATCGAAGGAGAAAAGGTTCTTGATGGTGTAACCAAGCAACCTATGGGCGAAATTGTTTCATTTAAGACTCAACCATCACGCTTGTTAACACAAAATAATGATAATCTTACTTTAGGCTATAGTGAAGTTGAGGGTAAATTAGACGGTCACATAGTTATAAGACTCGATGCCGAGGTAGCTTATCCCGATTTAAAGTCAGGCGACGAGAAAATTAAAATCGGCAAGCAGGTTGCATACCGCTCAGAAAGTGCGGCAATTAAGGGATATATTATAGGTATGGACTACGATAATGAAAAACTGGAGGAGATGAGATAATGTTTATAGATCAAAAGGGTAAACTGTTTGGTAAAATAAGTATTATAGACCTGTTGGTTATTATTGTAGTAATAGTTGCAATACTGGGCTCTGTACTTGCATTTGCAAAGGTTAAAAGCGGTGCTGTTTTAACAGAAAATAAATCGTTAATCAGCGAAAGCACATTAGATACATTAGAAGTAAGAATGAGACTTAAAGAAGTACGTTCGATGACTGCAGACTCTATCCACA
This sequence comes from Clostridia bacterium, assembly GCA_045595745.1. GTDB lineage: Bacteria > Bacillota > Clostridia > UBA1381 > UBA9506 > RGIG1666. Next base: position 2,983 of record JAZOBB010000101.1, read on the forward strand.
TAGGCGACGAGGTATATGCTAAGGATACAAATAAATATTTAGGCAAGGTTTCGCGTGTCGAAATTGAGCCTGCAACACGAATAATCACCGGTTTTAAGGGCGATGTAAAAGAAGCCGAGGTTCCGGAACGCATGGATGTTATAATGATAGTTGAAGTTATGGGACAACGCACAGATGGCGGATATTTTACCGGAAATAATATACATCTGGTTTATGGTTCGTCTATGGAAATTATAACGCCTACAATTCAGTCAACACCTGAAATTGAAGGAATTGCTGTTATAGAAAATAAATAATAGGTATTACATCAGAAAGAGGTCATAAATATGCCACAGGCATTAAGTGAATTAAAAAATACTAAAAGAGTAGTTGTAAAGGTGGGAACCTCTACACTTACGCACGATACAGGTCATATAAATCTTCAGCGGGTTGAGACATTGGTACGAGTGCTTGCAGACCTAAGAAACAGCGGAAAAGAAGTTGTTTTGGTAACGAGCGGCGCAGTAGGTGTAGGAAGGGGCAAAATCGGTTTTTCGGACGGCGGTCATGGCACAAAAGAAAAACAGGCATATTCAGCAATTGGTCAAAGCGAGCTTATGGGCATATACGGAAGGCTGTTTTCTGAATATGGATGCAGTGTGGCGCAAATACTTTTGACAAAAAATGTGTTAGAAGATGCTGTGCGAAAAGAAAATGCAATCAATACGTTTGCAAAGCTTTTAGAGTGGGGAGTAATACCTATCGTAAACGAAAATGACGTAATTTCTACTGAAGAAATTGAATTTGGTGATAATGATACTCTTTCAGCGGTTGTTGCATCTTTAATAGGTGCACAAACATTAATCATTTTAAGTGATATCGATGGTCTTTATAGTGCAGACCCCAGAACCGACAGCGCAGCTAAGCTGGTTGAACAGGTTGATGAAATAACCGATGAGCTTTTAAGTACCGCTGGTGGTGCTGGTTCTAAAAGAGGAACGGGCGGAATGGTTACAAAGCTTTTAGCGGCACGAAGAGCAACCACAAACGGCGTTAATATGGTAATAACAAACGGAAAAGACCCAAGAATAATATACGAAATTTTTGAAGGAAAACGTGTAGGAACTTTGTTTCGCGCAAAGAGGTGAAAATATGCTGGAATTATTGGGAAAGCAAGCAAAAGCGGCAAGCTATCAGTTGATGAATATCAGCACCGTACAAAAGGAAAATGCACTTTTGGCGATAGCAGACAGCTTAGAAAAAAATATTCCTGCCATTTTGGCAGAAAATAAAAAAGATGTAGATGCTTTAATAGCAAAGGGCGGCACACAGGCTTTAATTGACAGACTGACTCTTACTGAAAAGAGAATCATAGATATGGCAGAAGGTGCAAGACAGGTAAAAAGTCTGCCTGACCCGGTAGGAGAAGTACTTGGAATGACTAAAAGGCCCAACGGATTGGTAATAGGAAAAAAACGTGTTCCGCTTGGCGTTATAGGAATAATTTACGAAGCAAGACCAAATGTTACGGTTGATGCTGCTGTTTTGTGTTTAAAAACATCCAATGCGTGTATTCTGCGTGGCGGCAGCGAGGCAATAAATTCAAATAAGATTATTGTAGATACAATGACATCTGCACTTGATGCTATTGACTTTCCTGCTCACAGTATACAGCTGCTTTCTGATACTTCGCGTGAAACGGCAACCCGTATGATGAAAATGAATGAATATTTAGATGTTTTAATTCCGCGCGGAGGTGCCGGTTTAATAAAAAGCGTTGTTCAAAATGCAACAGTACCTGTTATCGAGACGGGAACGGGTAATTGTCATATTTATATTGAAAGTACAGCCGATATTAAAATGGGTGTCGATATAATTACTAATGCAAAAACAAGCAGACCTGCGGTTTGTAATGCGGCAGAAACACTGCTGGTTGATGAAAAAATCGCTCAAAAAGCATTGCCTATGGCATTTGATGCAATGAAAGAATTTAACGTTGAGTGGCGAGGTTGCGATAAAACCTGCAAAATTTTGCCTCACATTAATAAGGCATCAGAAGAAGATTATCAGACAGAATATAATGATTATATTTTGTCGGTTAAGGTTGTATCCGGCTTAGACGAGGCAATAGCTCACATAAATAAATACGGCACAGGCCATTCAGAGGCAATTATAACATCTGATTATTTTGCATCTAACAGATTTTTAAATGAAGTTGATGCGGCGGCAGTTTATGTTAATGCATCAACGCGTTTTACCGATGGTTTTGAATTTGGTTTTGGTGCAGAAATTGGCATTTCAACGCAAAAACTCCATGCTCGTGGACCTATGGGGCTAAATGAGCTTACAACTACTAAATATATTATCTATGGAGACGGACAGGTAAGGAGATAATGCACAAATGATTAAAACAGAGCATCTGCAGTATACCTATCGCACAGACAAAACACCGATAGAGTTTGTGCTTGACGATGTTAATATAGAAATCAAATCTGGCGAATTTGTTGCTGTTTTAGGGCATAATGGTTGCGGAAAATCTACATTAGCAAAGCATTTTAACGGACTTTTATTACCTACAGGGGGTAACGTTTACGTTTCGGGAATGGATACAAAGGACGAGGAGCTTTATTGGAATGTGCGCCGTGCTGTAGGAATGGTATTTCAAAATCCCGATAATCAGCTGGTTGCAACAGTCGTAGAAGAGGATGTTGCTTTTGCACCTGAAAATCTAGGTGTACCATCTGAGGAAATACGTAATCGTGTTGATGGGGCATTAAAAGCTGTTGGTATGTATGAATACCGAAAGCATGCACCACATCGTTTATCGGGCGGACAAAAACAGCGGGTAGCGATTGCCGGTGCTATTGCTATGCGCCCTAAGTGTATTGTTTTAGATGAACCCACAGCGATGCTTGACCCTCAAGGCAGAAAAGAGGTTATCCGTACCATTAAAAGCTTAAAAAAAGAAGGGATGACGGTTGTTTTAATAACACACTATATGGATGAAGCAGCTCAGGCAGACCGCGTTATAGTTATGGATGACGGAAATGTAATATTAGATGATATTCCAAAAAAAGTATTTTCAGAGGTAAAGCTGTTAAAGAAAATAGGGCTAGATGTTCCTCAGGTAACAGAACTGCTTTACGATTTAAAAATGGCAGGCTTTCCTGTTAACTACGATATTTTAACAGTTGAAGAATGTGCAGATGAACTGATGAAAATTTTATTATAGCTTACAGTTTAAGCATAAAACCGATTGGGAGATATAAAAATGGGAATTAAGATTCGAAATCTTGAATATATTTATATGCAAGGCAGTCCGTTTGAAAAGGAAGCTCTGTCAAATATTAATCTTGATATAAATGATGGAGAATTTGTAGGACTCATCGGGCATACCGGCTCAGGGAAATCAACACTTATACAGCATTTAAACGGTCTTTTAATTCCTCAGTCGGGCGAGATTGAGGTTAACGGCAAAAGCACAAAAGAAAAAGGTGCAGAGCTAAAAGAATTGCGTCAAGAGGTAGGTTTGGTTTTTCAGTATCCTGAGCATCAGATATTTGAAGAAACAGTATATAAAGATGTGGCGTTCGGACCTAAAAATATGGGACTTAGCGAAAGCGAAATTCACGAACGTGTTGTCGAAGCACTTACTTATGTTGGACTTGATGATTCGTATTACGAAATGTCACCATTTGAGCTATCGGGCGGGCAAAAGCGCAGAGTAGCAATAGCCGGTGTACTTGCAATGCGTCCTAAAACTCTGATTCTGGACGAGCCTGCAGCGGGTCTTGACCCTGCAGGAAGAGAGGAAATTTTAACACAAATCAGGGCATTATACTTAAAAAGTAAAATGACGGTAATTTTGGTATCTCATTCAATGGAGGATGTTGCAAGAATTGCAAGCCGTATTATTGTAATGAATGAGGGAAAGATTGCAATGGACGGCAAGGTATCTGAAATATTTTCGCGAGGCAGCGAACTTAAAAATATGGGACTTGATATTCCACAGATAAGTGCTCTGGCATCAGAACTCATAAAACGCGGTGTAAAGCTTGATTCTAATATTTATACTATTGAACGTGCAAAGGCAGCAATAATGCTTTTAGCAAAAGAAAAAAGGGGAGCGGAAGAATGCTGAAGGATATAACATTAGGACAATATTTTCCTATAGAATCGCCGCTTCATAATATGGACCCACGTACAAAAATTTTAGGTCTTGTATTTATGCTCGTTGCGATTTTTGCAGCAAACAGCATAGAAGGTTATGCACTGGTTACGGCATTTACTTTGCTGATTGTTTTAATGTCTAAAGTGCCGCTTAAAACATATTTTAAGGGGCTTAAACCGATTTGGTTTATTATAATTTTTACCGGTGTATTAAATTTGTTTTTAACACCCGGAACAAAAATTTATATTGGCGATTTTTCAACAGGAATGACGTTTGAAGGACTTATTTTAGCCGGCAAAATGGCTTTAAGGTTAGTTCTTTTGATTATATCTAGTTCGGCTTTAACATATACTACATCACCTATTTCATTAACAGACGGAATTGAAAAATTGTTGTTACCTTTCTCTAAAATGGGTCTTCCTGCACATGAGCTTGCAATGATGATGAGTATTGCAATAAGATTTATTCCTACACTTATTGAAGAAACAGAAAAAATATCAAAGGCTCAGCAGGCTCGCGGTGCCGATTTCGATTCTGGTAATGTTATTAAAAGAGCCAAAGCATTAGTACCTATGCTCGTTCCGCTTTTTATAAGTGCTTTTCGCCGTGCAGATGAACTGGCAGTAGCGATGGAGAGCAGATGCTATCGTGGCGGTAACGGCAGAACAAGGCTTAATCCTATTAAATTTAAAAAAATTGACCTTTTAACAGCAATAGTCTTTGTTGTGTTTTTTGGCATAGTAATTGCGCTCAGATTTATATAAGTCAGGCGGTGAAATTTTGCGAAAAAATTATAAAATGCACATAATGTATGACGGCACAGACTTTGGCGGTTGGCAAAGACAAAAAAATGCAGTAACCATCCAGGGCGAGATAGAGAAGGCACTAGGCATAATTACAAAAAACGAGATTTCACTAATCGGTGCAAGCCGCACAGATGCCGGTGTTCATGCTTATGACTATGTGGCAAATGTGTTTTTGGATACAGATAAAGATAATTATTCTATGTGGATGGGACTAAATGCACTTTTGCCTGAGGGCATAAGGGTTAAAAGCATAGAGCCGTGTGCAGATGAGTTTCATGCAAGATATGATGCTAAATATAAAACATATGTATATAACATAGATAACTCTGGTTATTGTGATGTATTTACAAACAGATATATGTGGAAATACAGATATCCGCTTGATTATGAAAAAATGAAAGAGGCTGCAGGTCATTTTGTCGGGGTTCACGACTTTTCGGCTTTTATGTCACAAGGCGGAACAGCAAAAACCTTTACAAGAGAGATATATTCAAACGATTTTGAAATTTTAGGGGACAAGCTTAAAATGACAATAACCGGTAACGGTTTTCTTTATAATATGGTAAGAATTATTGCCGGAACATTAGTTAGTGTGGGTCGCGGTGATATTAATCCTTGCGATATACCTCAAATTATAGAATCTAAAGAGAGAAAACGTGCAGGCATTACTGCACCGCCTGAGGGACTTATTTTATATAAGATTACATATTGACGGAGGGTCATTATGATAAAACCTGTTAATAAAAATGGAAAGCATCGCATTTTATGGACTGTGGTATTTGTCATTGTAATTATAGCAGTGTGTGCCACAGCGGCATATTTTGCATTTATAACTCAAATTGAAGGTGAAAAAGAAACACCTATAAATTCATCGCCAATTGTTTCGGCAATGGATTTTGTACTTGACCCCGGAATATCTTACGAGCACACATCAACAGAGGGAAAAATATATTTTTACAGTTCAGAAAACATAAAAATAATAAACGAAAAAGGTGAACTTGAGCAAGATTTTATACTTCCGCTTTCACAGCCCGTTGTAAGTGCTCGCGGGGATTATGCACTTATATCTGATAAGGGAGCAAGAAAAGCCTTTTTGTTCAGGGGAAGTAAGCAGATTAAAGAAATAGAGCTTGCTGAGTCGATAATTTCTGCCAGTGTAAATTCAACCGGAAGCAGTGTTTTTGTAACCAAAGGCGAAACACATCAATGCTCGGTCTCGGTTTTAGATTCGCGTGGGGATGAAAAGTTCCGTTGGAATTCGGGCGGGCTTTATGTTTTGTCAGCAGATATTTCTGATAACGGCAAGGATATAGCGGTTTCTGCATTAAATACTGATGGCGGCGTGTTAACCACTCACATTATTCTGTTTACAATTGATAAAGAACAGCCCTTTGCAAACGACGTATATGCAGACGAAATATTTGCGGCAACAAAATTTAACGGCAATACTCTTTATGCAATAGGCGAAAGTGCGACATACATATATAACGGATACGGCAAAGTTGCCGGAACTATAGATTATGCAGAAAGAGAACTGTTAAACTATAATACTGATGGGGATGTTCTTGCGTTGGTATTTTCAGGCTCAGGTCTTAGTATAGGAGCAGGAGATTTAGAAACATATAACATTAAAGGAGAAAAACTAGGGCAGTTCCATTCGTCGCAAGAAATTTCGTTTGTAGATTGCAGCGGCGGACGAATTGCCGTTAAAAACGGACGTGTAGTATCTATTTTAAATTCAAAATGTAAAGAGGAATTTCAGATAAGCCCCGAAACAGATTTGCTCGATTTTATGTTTTTTGGAAGCGAATCGAAAGCAGTCGGAATTTCGGCGGCGGGAGCGCAGCTTATTAGAGTTTCTAAAAATTAGCAGGAGTGATTTAATATGCTTAATATCGCAGATATAGTACTAATAGCCGTAATTGCAGTTTTTGTAATTGTCGGTAGCTATAGGGGTCTTGTTAAAACCTTGTTTGGACTTGGCTCTATTGTGCTTTCGATAATTTTATCACTTACGCTTTATCCTGTCGTATCAGATATTTTAGCAGAAAGTCAGGTAGGTGCGGTTGTGCATGAAAGTGTAAGTAATTTACTTGGACAGGCGCAAACTGATAATTCATTGCCTCAGGTATCTGCCGAACCGGACAATGCGCTACCTGAAATAGTGCTAAATACAATTGATAATGCGGCAGAGCAGACAACACAGGCATTAACCGTGACAGTTACTGATGCGGCACTTAATATAATCAGTATGCTTATAGTGTTTATACTTGTAAAAATTTTATTGTGGATAGTAGCAAAAATTTTAGATTTAGCCACTAAACTTCCTGTAATTCACGGATGCAACAAGTTACTTGGCGGAGTGTTGGGATGTGTAAGCGGAGTCTTAATTGTATATCTTTTACTGGGACTTTTAACCTTTACAACTCTTTTAAACACAACCACGGATTTTGGCAGAACAGTACAAAATTCTTTGATTTTATCGCAAATGTATGAAAATAATATTTTATTGTATTTTTTGCAGATAAAATAGGGATAAAAATTTGACAAATTAAAAGCGTAGATGTATAATATCTTTTGAAACATTATAAGGAGATGGTAAAAGTGGAAATTAAAATTGAAAAAACTACTATGCCGAAAGCTAAGCCAGATTCAAGTGCATTAGGTTTCGGAAAGTATTTTACAGACCATATGTTTGTTATGGATTACACAGAGGGTAAAGGTTGGCATGATGCAAGAATCGTTCCTTATGCTCCGCTTGAAATGGATCCTGCTTGTATGGTATTGCATTATGGTCAGGCTATTTTCGAAGGTATGAAAGCATACCGCGCGGCTGACGGCGGTGCGTTGTTATTCAGACCGTTAAAAAATATGGAACGTGTAAATATTTCTAACGAACGTTTATGCATTCCGCAAATCGATGCAGACTTTGCCGTAGAGGCGATTAAAAAGCTGGTAGAGGTTGATATGGATTGGATTCCTGACGGGGAAGGAACATCACTTTATGTTCGTCCGTTTATTATCGCAACTGATAACGCATTGGGTGTTCATCCGTCTCATACATATAAATTTATCGTAATTATGTCGCCTGTTGGTGCATATTATCCGGAAGGCTTAAACCCGGTTAAAATTTATGTTGAAGATGAGTACGTTCGTGCAGTTCGCGGCGGTATGGGTTTTGCAAAAACTGCCGGTAACTATGCGGCAAGTATTAAAGCTCAAAAGGTTGCCGCTGAAAAGGGTTATACTCAGGTTCTTTGGCTTGATGGTGTTGAACGCAAATACATTGAAGAAGTTGGAACAATGAATGTATTTTTCAAAATTGATGGCGAAATCATTACTCCTGAGCTTAACGGAAGTATTTTAGCAGGTATTACACGTGATTCTTCAATCCAGATTCTTCGTTCATGGGGACTTAAGGTAACCGAGCGTAAGCTTTCAATTCAAGAGGTATATGATGCTCACAAGGCAGGAAAGCTCGAAGAAGTATTCGGAACAGGTACTGCTGCAGTTATTTCACCCGTTGGTGAGCTTAACTGGAATGGTAATATCATTTCTATTAACAATGGTGAAATCGGTGAGGTTTCCGGCAAACTGTATGATACAATTACAGGTATTCAGAGTGGTGAGTTGGAAGATACATTCGACTTTACAGTAAGAGTTTAATATGAGCTGTCGGATTTAGCGCAGACCGTTCAAAGGCAAAAAGAGTTATTAAAACTTTAGTTTATAATTAAATAAAAGATTAAAAAAGTTGAACTTCGCAAAGAATTTGCGAAGTTCTTTTTTATAGTTGCCTTTGAACTATAAACAAACTTCGCCACTCGGCGTACCCACGTACGCCTTCGGGTAACCCCAAGCAAGCTTGGGCTCAGTTTGTTCATTCTGCATCAAAATCCAATCAGCTCCTTTTACTATACCAAAATTCCGTCACAAAAAATCTCTCTAAACAATATAATGTAATATGAAAAAAGAGAGGTGGTATGATGGATGCACTTGACATAAAAGAAATAAGTATGAAATATCAGGATATATCAGGGGAAATTGATGCAATCAGCAAAATTAGCTTCGGAATAAAAAAAGGTGAATTTGTGAGCTTAGTAGGCCCCAGCGGTTGCGGAAAGTCCACACTTTTGTCAATTGTCAGCGGACTTTTAAAACAAAGCAGCGGAGAAGTGCTGATTGACGGTGAAAGAATCGAGGGAGTATCACCTAAAATCGGATATATGCTTCAAAAGGATAATTTGTTAGAATGGCGGACAATTTATGAAAATGTTATATTAGGGCTTGAAATTCGCGGTGAGCTTAACGATGAAAGTCAAAATTATGCAGAGGAGCTTTTAAAAACTTATGGGTTATATGAGTTTAAGGATAAATATCCTGCACAAATGTCGGGAGGTATGCGTCAGAGAGCTGCCTTAATTCGTACTTTGGTAACCAAACCTGACATATTGCTGCTAGATGAAGCATTTTCGGCACTCGATTATCAGACTCGTTTAGCTGTTGGCGATGATGTGTACCGCATAATAAAAAAAGAAAATAAGACTATTTTAATGGTTACGCACGATATTCCTGAGGCAATAAGCATGTCTGACAGGGTTGTCGTACTTACAAAAAGACCGGCGGTGGTCAAATCTATATACCAAATAAAGTTTGAAAACTTAAAAGAAAGAACACCGCTTGAGTGCAGAAAACAAGAAATATTCAGCTTGTATTTTAATGATATATGGAAGGAGCTGGATGTTCATGTATAAAAATAAAAAGGAATTAAATGCCATATCCGAGGAAAGAAAAAAATATTTAAGACAGAGGGCATATAAAAAATACGGAATACTTACGACACAGATTTTAATACTGGTATTTTTAATTGCTATATGGGAAGTAAGCGCAAATTTAGGCATAATTGATAGCTTTATAACCAGTCAGCCATCAAGAATAATAGATACATTTTTAAATCTTGCATCAAACGATTTGCTTATGCATTTAGGTGTTACCTGTTTTGAAACGGTTGTCGGATTTTTACTGGGTGTGGTTTTAGGCACGATTTTGGCAACATTTTTGTGGTGGTCAGATACACTGTCAAAAATAAGCGAGCCATATTTAGTCATTTTAAACAGCTTACCTAAAATTGCTCTTGGACCGGTAATAATTATTTGGGTTGGTGCAGGAATGCAGGCTATTATTGTAATGGCACTTGCCATTTCGCTTATTGTAACCGTTTTAGAACTATTAAACGGATTTTTACAAACAGATAAAGAAACTATAAAAATGGTGCGTACTTTTGGCGCAAACAAGGCACAAATTTTTTTGAAAGTAGTTTTTCCGGCAAATATTGAAACATTGTTTAATTCGCTTAAAATAAATATCGGTTTATCATTAGTAGGTGTTATTGCAGGTGAGTTTTTAGTTTCAAAAGCAGGGCTGGGATATTTAATTGTTTATGGCGGTCAGGTTTTTCAACTGGACTTGGTTATGGCAAGTGTAATAATCTTAGCAGTAGTGGCAGCACTTTTGTATGAAATCGTATTGATTTTAGAAAAAATAGTGTGCCGTAAAAATTTTCGCAAGCAAAAATAATATATATATAGGCTGCAAGGTAAAACCTTGCAGCCGGAAAGGAAGGTAAAAATGATACATACAAAAAAGGTGATGACAGCTATAGGTTGCATTTTAATGGCAACTGTTTTGTGCTTTAGCGGTTGCACAAAGAAAGAGGAGGGCTTAAAAAAAGTAAAAGTGGGTGAAGTTACACATTCGGTTTTCTACGCACCGCAGTATGCGGCAATTGCCTTAGGATATTTTGAAGAAGAAGGTTTAGAGCTTGAACTTTCAAATCTTCAGGGTGCTGATAAGGTAATGACAGCTGTATTATCTAACCAGATTGACATTGGTTTTTGTGGACCTGAGGCAGCAATTTATGTGTACAACGAAGGAAAAGAAGACTATGTTGAGGTTTTTGCTCAAATGACAAAACGTGACGGTTCGTTTTTAGTAGGAAAAGATCCTGACGATAACTTTGACTGGAATGATATCCGCGGGAAAACAGTAATTCCCGGTCGTAAGGGTGGCGTTCCGTATATGACGTTAGAATATGTAGTAAAACAGAATGGAATTGACCCTGTTAATGATGTAAATTTAGATGATAGCATTCAATTCTCGCTTATGGCAGGAGCTTTTGCCGGCAGTGATGCAGAATATGTGTCATTGTTTGAGCCTACCGCATCAATGATTGAGGCAGAGGGCAAGGGTCATATTTTGTGCTCTATAGGTGAAGAAAGCGGAGAAATTCCTTATACTGCTTATTGTGCTAAAAAAAGCTTTATCAAAGAAAATGATGATATGATACAAAAGTTCACCAATGCTATATATCGTGGGCAAAAATGGGTAGAAGATAATTCGGCATCAGATATTGCAAATACAATCGCATATGCATTTCCTGATACCGATATAGAAATGCTTACAAGGTCAGTTGAAAGCTATAAATCAATCGGAGCATGGAATTTGACACCTTATTTAGAAGAAACACAGTTCGACTTTTTGCAGACTGTTATGACCTCGGCAGGTGAGCTTAATGCAAAAGCACCTTATGATAAAATTGTAAATAACACATATGCCGAAAAAGCAATTAAAAATATAAAATAATTTTAAAGCGGCAAATCTTTTAAGATTTGCCGCTTTAAATTATTCATCTAAAGAAATGGGCTCTTCTAAAGGCTTTTCTAACTTAATTTTTTGAGCTATATTTTCTAAATATTCCGCAACCACACTTACTTCAACGGTGTCCTCATCAATAATTTTGTATGTTGGTGTTGATTTTAAAAGCTGTGAATCAGGAAGAGTTAATCGGTCTATTTGCTCTTCAACCTGACGAATTCCGTATTCAATTACATCGTCTTGAGCAAGTGTTGAGTTGGTTAGTTTTACTTCCTCATAAGTATTTACCAAAAGGGTTATTCCCAGATAATTTCCCAAAAAAGATATTTCATAATCTTTTTTGCTGACCTCATATTCATCAAAAACAGGATTGGGGTTTTTATATAAATTCAGCTCATTACCAAACAGCTTTAGGGTATATTTTTTTGTTGTATTGCCGGTCTTTTCGCGCGTTGTATGTATTCGTGAAAATGCTTTTGTGCTTTCGTACCATGTGCGGGCATAAATGTCTGCCTCTGCGTTAAGATAACGGGTAGGAACATTTCGTTCGCTTGATATCATACCGCTTACTAAAAGTGAGTCTTTTTGTACTGTATCGCCAATTTTGACTGTTGGCAAGCCATTCTTTACAATCATTGAATCAATAACGCCGTCTTTGGCAGCAACAACAGAGCAGTAGTCGTTAGCATTAAAAATTTCTGGTGTTGCTTTTTTTTCTTTAACATTTACAATTATTTTAGAGCCGTTTTTTTCTACCCATAGCCACGAAAGAGAAGGCATTTTAATAAGCATATCATTTTTTAGTTTTTTTTGATCAATTTTCAGGCGTAACTGACCTATGTAAAGACCACAATCTTCAAGATTTTTTAAAATTACATTCTTTGGCAGTTCTTCGTTACCAACAACATCTACATCCCATACGAACTGGTTTAATGAAAGTACACCCAGTATAAATACTGCAATTCCTATAAAAAGAATTTTACGTTTTCTGTGCTTATAAAGCATAACCTTAAGCCCGCATTTTGCTAAAATCTTAACCTTTACTCCTGTGTTAACAGCTGCATGGCGAAGCATTTTAAATCCTTTAATGCTTATTTTAAGTCTGATTGAGCTTTCAGACAGCCGTACTACATCCCATACATATATGCCCCGTGCGGCACACACATTTAAAAAGCGTTCGGGAAACCGACCGCTGACTCTTATAATTAAATATCCTTTTAAATAGCATATAAACTGTGATAATAACATATAAAGCCATCCTTTAATGAATAAATGAAATTGATGATACCACACCGCGAACACAAACCGATTCATCGGTTATTGATGTAATTTCAAGCTTTTTTCCGCTTAGTTTAATTACGTAATTTTTGCAGTTTAGCTGTATGGATGAATCTAAATATTCCAATACGTTTTTATAATTTTCAATTTCAATCTCCCGATTGCCGCTTGCGGTTATTCTGGGCAAATCCAATAGAACATCCTCGGGAATGGACAGTGAATCAGAAAAAAGCTCGCGTAGTTTTTTGCGCTCTTTTTGCGGCTTTCTTTTCATAAATTAACCCCTTTTTTATTATTTCTTTCTAGTCATTATTATGCAAAAATTATCATAATAATGACTGAGGTGAGCGGTATGAAAAAAAAGAAAATATATTTTGTCCGTTTAAAATCAGCTTTGCTATACTCAGGAATAATTGCATTTATTATATTAATAATAGTAAATTCAAAGCAATCAATAGAGGCAGTAAAAAACGCCCTTATAATATGCTATCAAACCATAATACCGTCATTATTTCCGTTTTTTGTGTTAAGCGGATTATTAATAAATACCGGATTTATAAAAATTTTCGGCACTTTATTAAGTCCTGTTATTCGTCCGATATTTCGTGTTAGCGGTAGCGGCGCAATTGTCTTTATAATAGGCGTAATAAGCGGATATCCGATGGGTGCTAAAATGGTTACAGAGCTTTGCGAAAAAGGAATAATAAGTAAAACAGAGGGCAAAAGACTTTTGCCCTTTTGTAATAATTCGGGTCCTTTGTTTGTAATAGCTGCCGTAGGTACGGGGATGCTTAATAATGTTAAAGCGGGAATATTTTTATATTGTATTCATATTATATCGGCACTTTTAGTGGGTTTTTTATTCAGATATTATGGAAAAAAAGAAGATATTTTATTAAATTTAGATTTGAAGAGCAATAAAAATCAAGCTTCGATAGGCAAAGTTTTTTCTGAGTGTGTATCAAACAGTGTAAATTCAATTTTGGTCATTTGCGGATTTATAGCACTTTTTTCATCATTTTCTCAAAGCATTAAGCCTATTATTGACGTATACATAAATAATAAATATATAAATATGTTATTAAATGGACTTTTAGAGGTTACAATGGGGGTAAATAAAGTATCTCAAAGCGGAATTAGTCTTGCGCAAGAAATAATTTTGATATCGTTTTTAGTTGGTTTTGGAGGACTATGCGTTCATCTTCAGGTAATAGGAATAATATCAGGCAGTGGTTTGGGAATAAAGACATATTTTATTGGTAAGTTTATGCATGCCTCTTTTTCTGCTGTGCTTGCCTGGATAGCTTTAAAATTTATACCATTTGAATCAGTATCGGTATGGAATCAATACACCAAAGAACAAACGACATTAAGCTATTCGTGGAGTTTTATCTTAGCGGCTATAATTATATTGGTTTTTATTTTAAATATGCGAAAAAAGAGTAGTAAACAAACTTGAACTAGGTAGAGAGGTAAACAAAAAAGCAACGGTGCATAACCGTTGCTTTTTGCTTTTATATATAACTTATTTTATAATTCTTACACCGAGTACACCTTCGATTGCAGAAATTTCGGCAATCATATCATCGGTAACATCACCGTCGATATCCATAATGGTGTATGCGTTTTCTTTTTTACTCTTATTGAGCATATGAAGAATATTAAGGTGCTTTTCTGCCATAATTGTCGAAAAACGGCTGAGCATATTCGGAACGTTCATATGAGCAATAGTTACACGCGATTGTCCGTCACGAGCCATTTCGCAGTTCGGAAAGTTAACCGAATTGGTAATATTACCATTTTCTAAATAATCCTTAAGCTCGTCAGCAGCCATCATTGCGCAGTTATCCTCAGATTCGGGGGTGGACGCTCCTAAGTGGGGGATAGCAATAACGTTTTCCATTGATAAAACTGCATCTGAAGGGAAGTCAACAACATAGCTTGCAACCTTGCCCTCTTCTAAAGCTACTGCCATATGTGCTTCGTTAACTAAAGTTCCGCGAGCGAAGTTTAAGATTCTTACACCGTCTTTCATAAGTGCGAGTGTTTCGGAATTAATCATTCCTGCTGTAGAATCATTTGCGGGAACGTGCAGAGTAATGTAATCGCAATTTGCATAAATTTCATTAATATCTGTTGCTTTTTTAATGCTTCTTGACAAGTGCCATGCAGCATCAATGGTCATATATGGGTCATAGCCTATAACGTCCATTCCCAAGTTGTGAGCAGCATTGGCAACCATAACACCAATAGCACCGAGACCAATAACGCCCAAGGTCTTACCTTTAATTTCGGGTCCTACGAACTGGCTTTTTCCTTTTTCGACAAGCTTTGCAACCTCTGCGCCCTTGCCGTGAAGAGTTTTTGCCCATTCGATTCCGCCAACGATATTACGTGACGAAAGCAAAATGCCTGCAATTACAAGCTCTTTAACGGCATTGGCATTAGCACCTGGAGTGTTAAATACAACAATACCTTTTTCGGTACATTTTTCAATCGGAATATTGTTTACACCTGCACCTGCTCTTGCAACAGCTTTTAAATTGGAGCCGAGCTCCATGTCGTGCATAGAGAAACTTCTTAAAATAATACCATCAGGATTATCACAGGTATCAGAAACGGTGTAGTTATCTGCACCGAATTTATCAAGACCGCAGGCGGCAATTTTATTTAATGTTAAAATATCAAACATTTTAAACACCTCGATTACTTATTATTTTCTTCAAATTCTTTCATAAATTCAACTAAAGCCTTAACACCCTCGACAGGCATTGCATTATAAATGCTTGCTCTCATACCGCCAACTGTGCGGTGACCTTTTAAATTAACAAATCCGCGTGCTTTTGCTTCTTTAATAAATTTAGCATTAAGCTCATCAGAATCGGTTACAAACGGAACATTCATTAAAGAACGGTCTTCTTTTTCAACTGTGCCGCGGAACATAGAAGAGCTATCAAGATAATCATAAAGAATTTTAGCTTTTTCAAGATTGATTTTATACATAGCATCAATTCCACCCAGCTCTTTAAGCCATTCGAACACGAGCATACACATATAGATAGAGTAGGTCGGCGGAGTGTTGTACATAGAATCGTTATCTGCGTGGATTTTGTAATCGAACATTGTCGGTGTGCCTTCTAAGGTAGAGCCGATTAAATCCTCACGAATAATAACAACAGTAACACCGGCAGGACCCATATTTTTCTGTGCCCCTGCATAGAGAAGACCGAATTTTGATACATCAATCGGCTCAGAAAGAGCGATAGAAGAAATATCAGCAACTAACGGAACATCACCGGTATCAGGAAGAGTGGTATAACGTGTTCCGTAAATTGTGTTGTTATATGTGATGTGGAAGAAATCCGCATCTTTATCAAATTTAGAGCTGTCGAGCTTTGGAATATATGAGAAAATTTTATCCTCTGAGCTTGCTATTTTGTTAACTGAGCCATATTTTGCAGCTTCGCTTGCTGCTTTTTTAGACCATTGACCGGTAATAACAAAGTCAGCTTTCTTTGAATTTTTAAACAGGTTTAACGGAATCATAGCAAACTGGCTGGAGGCACCGCCTTGCAAAAACAATACCTTGTAGTTGTCGGGAATGTTCATCAGTTCGCGAAGAAGAGACTCTGCACGTCCGATAATTGCCTCGTAGTCTGCGCTGCGGTGACTCATTTCCATTACAGACATACCGCAACCTTCATAATCTAACATTTGCTTTGCAGCTTTTTCTAAAACTGCTTCCGGCAACATCGACGGACCTGCCGAAAAGTTATAAATTCTGCCCATTTTAAATACCTCCACAATATAATATTAATAAACATGATACACAATATTATATAACAATGAACGGTTTTCGTCAACAAATTTTCGCTTAAATTGTCATTTTTTTAACGTTTTTAGTAATCTTAGGAACAAATTCCTGAAATTTTTTATAAAAAAGTTTAAAAAATCTATTTCCTTTTTGAAAAATATATGATAAAATATATATCGTCGAGTATTAAGTGACTTAAAAATATTTAGGAGGTGCGACAAAATGGCATATGTTATTAACGACGAATGCATCAGCTGTGGTGCTTGTGCATCTGAATGTCCGGTTTCTTGCATTAGCGAGGGAGACGGAAAGTATGTAATCGATGCAGATACTTGCATTGAGTGCGGTAACTGCGCAAATGTTTGCCCGGTTAGTGCTCCGGTTGCTGAGTAATTTAGTTAAAACCACAAATTATTATAGGCAGTTGCTTTTTGCAACTGTCTTTTTTCTATGCAAAAATATAAAGGGGGCAGCAAATGCTCCGCCCCCCCATGACACAAGAGAACCGTCCCCTTGTCTTTCTTTGTCTTCTACAATCCACAAATCTTTCTAAAATAAAATCCAAATACAATTAAAGACACAACCAAAGAAATATTTGCCCATCTATATATCGTGCCTTTGTGCTGTAATGCATATGAAACCAATACTGATATTAAAGAAATAGCGATTGCTATCAATGAAGTTTGCCCCCAAAATATTAAATACTCTAAGGGGATAATTTCAAACCTAAATACTATTTTACCATTGCGATATTCAGATATCAGCGCATAAATGATGGCACATAAATTTACTGATTGTATTAGTAAATTAGCAATATTTATATATTTAATAATAACAAAAAGTTTATTTCGGAACATTACCATACCCCCATCCCGTAAAACCAAAAGATTTATATGGGAGAATATCATAGCTGTAGTGGCGAAGAGTATCGTGAACACAGAACACAGGGGACGCGAACACAGGGGACGGTTCCTTGTGTTAAGGCTTCTTTTTTCGGTTTAATTAACAAATGAATATGATTGCTCATAAGACAATATGCAAATAATTTAAATTCGCTTATTTCTTTGCAATCACTTAACACTTGAAGAAATTTATATGTGATAAATTTGGAAAAAGTTTAAGACTTGAATAACACAATTGATACATGATATGTAATAGAAAAAAGTAACAATAGCTGTAAAAGCTATTGTTACTAAAAATGAAAAGCACAGTGATTTTTCACTGTGCTTTTTGTTACGTATGATTGTGCATACGCATGGCGGAGAAGGACCAACCATACCAAAAAGCAAGTTTTATTTCACAATACCAGTAACCATTGAAATGGTCTTATATAGGAGTATGCAGATTGAAGACTTACTTTTTGAAAATAAAATCTTTTGGTAAAAAAGGAGTTTTACAATATGAGAGTAAATAAACAGTATAAGATATTATTCAAAAGATACATTGTTCTCACTCTCAACAGATAGAGAGATTATATATACATATACAGATTAAACTTGATTATTTACCCACAGATTGACAAAAACTGTTCTTATGCTCCTTTTCTTTCCCACACCAGAAACCTTAAAACCAAGATAAAATGGAGATAAGGAAAAATACACCCTATTCAACACTTTTTACAAGTGATAAAATATATGCTTTTATTTTTTGGGAACTGTTGTTCCTATGTGTTATTATAACACACTAAACAATAAAAGTAAAGGAGCAGTTTTTCTCACAATAGATTAGATTACAGACAAGGAGCACACCTTGTCTGTTTTTTTATGTGGTATAATAAAAAGCTATTTTTATTATACCATACAGCTGCGTAAAAAAAGTGGTTAGGTGGTTAAACCTAAACACTTTTTGGCAAGCAAGAAAAAATGAAATAAAAAGAAAAAAATGAAATAAAAAGAAAAAAATTAAAATAAAATCTCTAAAATAGAGAAAAATCATATTTCTTGCCTTTTTCAAGAAATATGACTATAAAAAGGGGGTATTTATGGCAAAATCAAAAAGTTT
>JAZOBB010000102.1:0-6450 GCA_045595745.1 Clostridia bacterium
TTTGATGCATTTTACAGAGAAATAGAAAAAAATAAAGACAGTGTCGAGCTTATTACTGATAGTCAAAGCTTGCACCGCGCATTAGATGAAAATAAGGTTGGTGCAATGCTGACAGTTGAGGATGCTCGTGCTCTTTGCGGAAATATTGCAAATCTTCGTATGTTTTATAAGCTTGGTGTTCGTGCAGTTGGTCTTACATGGAATTATGACAACGGAGTAGCAGAGGGAGCACTTTCAAACAGCGGTGTAGGTCTTACGGATTTCGGAAGAGAAGTTGTGCGCGAAATGAATAGATTGGGAATGCTTGTAGATGTTTCGCACGCGTCAAAAAAAGCTTTCTGGGATGTAATCGAAACATCTGCAGAGCCTATTATGGCATCTCATTCAAACTGCGAAACGATTTGTGCACATCCAAGAAATCTTGACGACGAACAAATCCGTGCATTGATTAAAAACGGAGGAATGATAGGAATTAATATATATCCTACCTTCTTAACAGACAAAAAAACAGCAAATGTTGACGATATCATCCGCCATATTGAGCATATTTTGTCATTAGGCGGCGAAAAGGTTTTAGGTATGGGCACAGATTTTGACGGAATAGGATGCACTCCTGAGGATATAAATAACGTAGGAGAATTATATCGTTTATTTGATAAAATGAAAAAAATGGGCTATAAAGATTCGTTGATTAGTGCCATAACCCACGAAAATTTCGTAAATTTCTTAGATAAAATGTTGAAAAATGAAAAAAATTAAATTTTCTCTTGCATTTTTGATTAAAATGTATTACAATAGTTTTCGGTGTTTAATAACGTAAATTAACTTATTTTAAATATTACTTGGAGGCTGTAATTTTTATGTACATTTCAGAAAAAGCAAAAAGTATAAGTCCGTCTACAACTTTGGCAATTGATGCTAAATTTAAACAAATGAAGGCTGACGGCATTGATGTTGTTGGTTTTGGAGCGGGAGAGCCTGATTTCGATACTCCGCAATATATTAAAGATGCTGCAATTAAGGCAATCAATGAGGGAAAAACCAAGTATACTCCAGCAGCAGGTACTTTAGAGTTAAGAAAAGCAATTTGCAAAAAATTAAAGGATGAAAACGGTCTTGATTATACATTTGACCAGATTGTAGTTTCAAATGGAGCTAAGCATTCTTTGGTAAATGCTTTTCAGGCAATTTTAAACCCGGGTGACGAGGTTATAATTCCTGCACCTTTTTGGGTTAGCTATCCTGAAATGGTAAAATTGGCTGATGGTGTTCCGGTTGTTCTTCAGACTACAGAAGAAGATGAGTTTAAGTTTACTGCAGAGGCTTTTAAAGCTGCTATTAATAATAAAACACGTGCACTAGTTTTAAACAGTCCGTCAAACCCAACGGGAATGGTTTACACAAAAGAAGAGCTTTGCGCAATTGCTAAGGTAGCGGTAGAAAACAATATTTATATTATTTCTGACGAAATATATGAGCATTTAGTTTATGAAGGCGAAGCTACAAGTATTGCGGCAATCTGCCCCGAAGTTAAAGACCTTACCATTATTATTAACGGCGTATCTAAGACTTACGCAATGACAGGCTGGAGAATAGGCTATAGTGCAGCACCTGCACCTATTGCAAAGGTTATGGCAAATATTCAGTCTCATGCAACATCAAATCCAAACTCAATTGCTCAGGCAGCGACTGTTGCAGCACTCAGCGGCGGACAGGACGAAATTGCAGTTATGAAAAAAGCATTCCGCGAGCGTCGTGATTATATGGTTGAAAGAATTAACGCAATCGAAGGGGTTTCATGCTTAAAGCCTCAGGGAGCATTTTATGTTCTTATGAACATCAGTGCACTTAAAGGTCGTTATATTGGTGATGTTATGATAAAAACATCTGATGATTTTGCAAATGAGCTTTTAGACAGAGCAAAGGTTGCAGTTGTTCCTTGCAGCGGATTCGGTAATGATAATTTTGTACGTTGGTCTTATGCAACCAGTATGGAAAACATTAAAGAAGGATTAGACAGAGTAGAGAATTTTATAAAATTGACCCATTAATAAAATCTAATATAAAAATAAATGTAGTTGCCTATAATTACTGGCGACTACATTTATTTTTTTACTATAAATATTTTTCTAAATCAACTTAGTTTATCGGCTGTTTGACGAAAGACCTTCGCTTGGAGCATAGCCGGTTTCGTGCACATAAGCCTTATAAAAATTTGAATAGCTTGAAAATCCTGCTTCGCTAGATGCAGCGGACAAGCTTTTTCCGCTACGGTGCAACTCACGAACAAGCATTATTCTGCGGTGAGTAATATATCTGTTTACGGTAAAACCCGTAAACTGCTTAAAACAACGACATAAATAATATTTTGATATATAAAATTTTTCTGCTAAAGCATCAAGAGTTAAATCATCATTAAGGTGCGAGTTAATATATTCGATAATGTTTTTTACAGTTTCGTTCTGAACTGTGCCGTCAGAGGTTTTTAGCTCATTTAGTTGATGCAAAAGCTCTGTTAGAGCACAGCGAATAACAAGCTCGTTTTGTCTTTTCTTTTCCTTTGCGTATTTTTCTATTCTTAAAATTATATCCAAAATTTCAGATTTTTTTACCGCCTCTCGCTCTATAAGATTGCTTTCGCCTGCTTTTCGGTTCAAAAAAATATCTGTATACTGTTCTGCCAAAGGGTCAGAAAAAAAGGAATCCTGCAGATGAATAACTATTCTTTCATAGTCACGATGTGAGGTGTTTAATATTCTGTGCATTTCATCTTTGCGGGTTAATATAATATCCATAGGCTTAAGCTCGTACCGATTACCCTCGACAATAAAAGCGGCATCGCCTTTTAACAAAAGCAGAATTTCATAACCGATATGGTTATGTAGCTTGAATTTAATATCTTTGGTATTATTATCTCTTTTATGAGTGTATGAAAAACTCCTGTCAGACGAGTTTTTTGCACATATTACATCGACCACAAAAATCATCTCCAAAGCAAAATCTGATTATGATATTATTATATCACACAAGAGCAAGATTTGCAATGTTTATGTCAATATTAGTATGGTATTAGTAAAATATTTATATTATAATATGTTTAATAATATATTTTATACTTATAAAGGAGGAAAATCTAATGAAAATGACATTTCGTTGGTACGGTAAAGATGACCCCGTAACACTGGACAAAATAAGACAGATACCCGGAATGACCGGTGTTGTTACGGCTGTATATTCTGTTCCGGCAGGCGAAGTATGGCCTCAGGAAGCAATTGATGATATGAAAAAAGAAGTCAATGCTATGGGGCTCGAAATGGAAGTTATTGAAAGTGTTCCGGTTCATGAGGACATAAAATTAGGAAGAGGTAATTGCGAGCAGTACATTGAAAACTATAAAGAGAATATTCGCAGACTTGCAAAAGCAGGTGTAAAATGTATTTGCTACAACTTTATGCCTGTGTTCGACTGGACTCGTTCAAGACTTGATCAGCCCTTGCCCGACGGCTCTAATGCTTTAGTTTATTATAGAGAAGACGTTGACAAAATGGACCCGACAAAGATGTCGCTTCCGGGTTGGGACGCATCTTACACTCCTGATGAAATCGGGGGACTTGTAGAAAGCTATAAGGAGATAGGGGAAGAAGGACTGTGGAAAAATCTTCAGCATTTTATTGAAGAGATTATCCCTGTTGCCGCTGAGTGCGATGTTAATATGGCAATACATCCGGACGATCCGCCGTGGCCGATTTTTGGTATTCCGCGTATAATTACCACAGAAGAAAATATAGACCGTTTCTTAGCACTTTATGATGATCCGCATCACGGTCTCACACTCTGTAGCGGAAGCTTGGGCTGTGCTAAATTTAACGACTATACTGCTATGGTAAGAAAATATGGTGCAATGGGCAGAATCCACTTTGCTCACGTAAGAAATATCAAAATTTTAGAAGACGGTTCTTTTGAAGAAAGCGGCCATCTTTCAGAATGTGGTTCTTTAGATGTATACGAAATTTTAAAGGCATACTACGATACCGGATTTAAAGGTTATCTTCGTCCTGACCACGGAAGAATGATTTGGGGCGAAACCGGCAAGCCCGGCTATGGTCTGTATGACAGAGCCTTAGGTGCTACATATATGAACGGTATTTGGGAAGCAATCTCAAAATCCTCAAAATAAAAGTATGAAAGGGTTTAAAAAATGAAATTACCATTTGATATAGACTTAAAAGGCAAGGTTGCAGTTGTAACCGGCGGCGGCGGAGTGCTTTGCAGTACTTTTGCCAAAGCTATTGCGGCTTGCGGTGCAAAGGTTGCAATTTTAGACCTTAGAAAAGAGGCAGCAGAGGCAGTTGCTGACGAAATTAAAGCTGACGGCGGCCAGGCAATCGGAGTTTCTGCAAATGTTTTAGATAAAGCCAGCTTAGAGGCTGCAAGAGCAGAAGTAAACGAAAAGCTCGGCACTTGTGATATTTTAATTAACGGTGCAGGCGGTAATAATCCTAAGGGAACAACTACTAAGGAATATTACGAGAAAGGCGATATTGACTTAGAAGGTATTACAACCTTTTTTGACCTAGACCCATCGGGTGTAGAGTTTGTGTTTAATTTAAACTTCTTAGGTACTTTAATGCCTACACAGGTGTTTGCGCAAGATATGCTGGATAAAAAAGATGCAACCATTTTAAATGTTTCATCAATGAACGCATTTACACCTCTTACAAAAATTCCTGCATACAGCGGTGCTAAGGCAGCCATTTCAAACTTTACACAATGGCTAGCTGTACACTTTTCAAAGGTTGGAATCCGTGTTAATGCTATAGCTCCCGGATTTTTTGCAACAGACCAGAACAGAGCACTTTTGTTTGATGATAAGGGTGAGTTTACTGACCGCTCTAAAAAAATTCTTTCGCAAACTCCTATGGGACGTTTTGGAGAAAAAGAAGAGCTTATCGGTGCACTTTTATTCTTGTTGTCAAGTGAGGCTGCATCGTTTGTTAATGGTATTGTAATACCGGTTGACGGCGGTTTCTCTGCATATAGCGGTGTATAAATAAATATTTCTTAAATTGCTTGCCATTTGGCTTAAAATGGAGTAAAATAAAAGCAGCAAAGGTTTACCTTTGCTGCTTTTTAAGTAACGGGAGGCGATTTTTATGAAAAAATTACAAGGAAATGCAGTAATAGGGCAGTCAGGAGGTCCAACAGCGGCAATTAATTCGAGCTTGGCAGGGGTATATAAAGCAGCTTGTGAGGCAGAGTGTATTAAAACCGTATTCGGAATGATTAACGGCTTTGAAGGATTTTTAGCCGAAAGATTGGTAGACCTTGGTGAATATCTTAAAACAGATAAGGATATTTCTTTGCTTAAACAAACACCTGCATCATATCTTGGCTCGTGCAGATTAAAGCTGCCAAAGCCGGAGGATGACGAAGGGTTATATGAAGAGGCGTTTAGCTTGTTTAAAAAGTATGATATCCGTTATTTCTTTTACATAGGCGGCAACGATTCTATGGATACCGTGATGAAGCTTTCATCATATGCTAAAAAGACAGATTATGAAATAAGATTTATCGGTGTTCCGAAAACTGTCGATAATGACCTTTTAGAAACTGACCACACACCAGGATTTGGTAGTGCGGCGAAATATATTGCCTCAACAGTGCGTGAGGTTGCGCAAGATGCAAGAGCATACTTTTTAAATTCTGTCAGTGTAATTGAAATTATGGGAAGAAATGCCGGCTGGCTTACGGCATCTGCGGCATTGGCAAGAAAGGAAGAGGGCGACGGTCCCGACCTTATTTATCTGCCTGAATGCGAATTTTCGTTTGATAAATATATCGAAGATTTAAAAAATGTATTTAAACGCAAAAAGAACATTGTTGTTGCTGTTTCAGAGGGAGTTAAAACATCTGACGGTAAATATGTTTGCGAAGCGGTTGCAAGCGGAAAAGAAGATGCATTCGGACATAAATATCTGGGAGGAACAGCACAGGTTTTGGCAGATTATGCAGGAGCTAAGCTGTGTTGCAAAACCCGTGGAATAGAGCTTAATATTCCTCAAAGATGCTCTGGTCATTTTTTGTCGAAAACAGATATTGACGAAGCGTTTGAAAACGGCAAGGCGGCTGTTAATTTTGCCTTAGAAGGTGTTACTGGTGCAATGATTGCGTACGAACGCATATCAGATGAGCCTTATAAAGTCGGCTTTGCACCTAAAGATATAAGCAAAATTGCAAACGGCGAAAAAACAATACCAAAAAGCTGGATAAATGCAGATGAAAACGATGTAACTGACGAATTTATCAGTTATGCAAGACCGCTTATTTTAGGTGAGGTTTCTCTTGAAATTGAAAACGGTTTGCCTAAACATCTTATTCTTCCGAGAGAGCATTTTTAGTGTTATTGGAAGAAAAAGTATATAAACTTGAAATATTTTCATATTTATGCTA
>JAZOBB010000103.1:0-13803 GCA_045595745.1 Clostridia bacterium
AAGTCAACGTTTGCACACATTGGCTTATCATTTTTTAATCTGGCAAATATTTCGGGGGTAAGCTCTTCAATAAGTGAATAGAGCTTAAATTCCTTCATATTTCCTGTTGCATCTGCAAGCTGCTCTGCCTGCTGTTTAAGATAAACAGCACGAGGGTCTGAACGAGTATAAATTGCGTGACCCATACCGTAAACGAGACCTGATTTGTCGTAGCTTTCTTTTTTTAGGATTTTTTCGATATGTTTTGCGATTTGGTCGCGGTCATTTATATCGGTTATATTTGCCTTAAAGTCTTCAATCATGCCCATAACCTTACGGTTTGCACCACCGTGCTTAGGTCCTTTTAACGAGCCGATTGCCGCAGAAATTGCGGAATATGTATCTGTGCCCGATGATGACAGCACACGCGTTGTAAATGCAGAGTTATTACCGCCGCCGTGCTCTGCGTGTAATACAAATGCGGTGTCAAGCACTTCTGCCTCGAGCTCGGTAAACTTATTGTCGGGTCGAATCATATATAAAAAGTTTTCAGCAGCCGACAAGCCCTTTTGCGGATTGTGGATATAAAGACTCTTTCCGTCATAGTAATGTGCCTTCGCCTGATAGCAATATGCTGCCATTGTTGGAACACGAGCTATCAAAAGCATGGACTGACGCATAATGTTATAAAGGTCGGTTGCATCAGCATTTTCGTCATATGAATAGGTAGTTAAAACGCTTCTCGACAGCTTATTCATAATGTCAGGACTGGGGCATTTCATAATAACATCTTCGCGAAAGTTATAAGGAAGAGGTCTTAACTCACTCATAAGATTTTTAAAATCTTCCAGTTCCTGATGATTAGGAAGCTTTCCGAACAAAAGCAGATAGCTTGCTTCTTCGTATCCAAAACGACCTTCTTTTTTGCAGGCATTAATAATATCCCTTACATCTATTCCACGGTACGACAAAACACCATCATCAGGCATTTTATCGTCTTCATAAAGAATATAACCATGAACCTGTCCGACACGTGTTAAGCCTGCCAATACACCTGTTCCGTCACTATTTCTAAGTCCGCATTTAACCTTTGCTGAATCATATTTTTTCGAAAGGTTTACGGTATTGCTTTCAAGCATATCGCACCAATTAGTCAGCGCACTTTTAAAATACTCGTTGTTTTCCAATTAATCTCACCAGCCTAAATATGTATAATAATGTATTATTTTAAACCAAAATGAGAAATTTGTCAAGAAAAAACGGTCAGATTTAAATCTGACCATTTTTATGTTCTATTTTACTACATCTTCAAAGAATATACACTCAAACCCTGCTTCTTGCATCATTTGCGCCAATAAATATACCTTTTGCTCATATTCAGGGTCATATGCATAATAGTCTTTGTAAAAATACTGCTCATGATTTGCTAAGCCTACAAACTCGTCTTCTAATCTTTCTTTAAGAGCTTCTTTTAGCTCTGCTAAGGTAAAGCGGTTTATGCAAATGCCGTTACAAGCCTCTTTAAATTTTAAGCCTGTTTTTTCGTCGGTTATATAATCCATCGTTTTGGCAAGCTTTAAAAAGTCCATATCTTCAACATGATTATAGCTGCAAATCGAACGTGAAATGGCTGCGTTTCGGGTATCTCTGGTAAAGAGCATTGTCTCGGGCTGGCGATTTTGCAAAAGCCTTGCCGCGTGACCGTAAGGAAGCACAGACGGGTCGCCTGTATATTCTGTGCGTTTTCCGACAGAGGCAGTAATAATTTTAACTCCATTATCAGCTAAAGCACGGCAGGCATTATAGCTCATGGGTCTCCAGTGAGGCATAACACTTTTTGCCATACTGCCTTCACCCGCAAAACGTGTTATTTCGTTCTTTATCATCTTAAACAGCTTGTCTGTGTCTTCATAACTGGCATTCACATGCGGATAGTCAGGAAATTCTTGTTTTGCGTGGAATGCAAATTTAAGCCAACCCGATGCCGCTTTAAATTCTTCTTTATATGCATCTGTCATATCCGCTAAAGAAAATTCGTCCAAGCCGTAAAAATAGTCTGTGTTGTAAAAGACATTAAGCTGAGATTTTAAGCCGTATTTGTCATATGCTTTTTTAAGCATCCCAAAATACGGATTATCAAAAAGTGACTTGGGCTTTTGTCTTGTAACATCACGAAATGCCCATATTACATCGTCTGTATAAAAATGATAATATTTTTTCATTATAATCCAACTCTCTCAGGTGCTGCCAGATCAACTAACTGCTCTAAGAAAATAGACTCGTGACCTGATTCAGACATCATTTTGCCTACTGTATATATTTTTTCTGCATACTCAGGCTGATAGTTAAAGTAATCAGAATAAAAATACTGTTCGTGGTTGCCTATTCCTACAAGCTCATCGTCAAGTCTTGTTGCAAGCTCTGCTTTAAGCTCTTCGTTTGTAAACAGGTTAAGAACAATACCATCGCAGGTTCTTTTAAAGCACATTCCTGTTTCAGGGTCTTTAATATATTTAAGGGTTCTTACATTATTATCAAATTCGATATCGTCAATGTGGTTGTATCCGCAGATAGATTTTGCAATCGCTAAGTCCTTGGTGTCTCTTGTAAAGAGCATTGTTTCGGGCTGACGGTTGTTTAAAAGTCTTTGTGCATGACCGTATGGTAATGTAGCAGGGTCGCCGCTGTATGGCACACGTGTTCCGATAGTTGCAGACATAATTTTACCGCCGCAGTCGTAAATTGCACGACATCCTTCTTTACTTACCGGCAACCAGTGCGGAACAATACCATATGTAAAGCTGTTATCACCTGCAAAACGGCAAACCTCGTTAACTGTCATTTCAAATAATTTTTTAGTATCTTCATAGGTCGCATTTACGTGCGGATAATCAGGAAATTCTTGTTTTGAATGGAACGAGAACTTAAGCCAGTCAGATGCCGCTGTAAACTCATCTTTATATGTATCAGGCACTTCTGAAAGTGTAAATTCGTCCATTCCGTAGTAATAATCGGTACGGTAAAAAGCATTAAGCTGAGTTTTTACACCATAATCATCGTGTGCTTTTTTTAACACACTAAAAAGCGGAACATCAAATAAAGATTTTGGCTTTTGTCTTGTTAAATCACGTAGTGCCCAGATAACGTCATCAATAAAGTAATAATAATATTTCTTCTCCATTTGTCATTTCTCCTTATTATTTAAAATATGTTAAATATATAATACCATAAAATGTACTTATTAGCAAATACTATAATTTATTTTTTCCCAATTCAACCAGTTCTTCGATAAATATGCACTCTCTGCCCGACTCTTTTAAAGTCTTTGCCATTGTATAAATCTTTTCTTCATATTCAGGCTGATAAGCAAAATAGTCTTTAAAGAAATACTGTTCGTGATTACCTATGCAAATAAGCTCATCATTTTTTCTTCGCTCAAGCTCTGCTTTTAGCTCTTCTACATTAAAAAGATTCAAGTCAAAATTATCGTCAAGCTTTTTAAAATTTAGACCTGTTTCTTCATCTTTTATATATCCCAAAACCTTGTCGTTTTGCTCTAAGGCAAGGTTATCAAAGTGGTTGTATGCACAAATAGAGCTTTCTATGGCAGTATCTTTAGTATCCCTTGTAAACAGTTTGGTTTCCGGCTTTTTAAAGTTTAAAAGTCTTTGCGCGTGTCCGTATGGAAGAACTGACGGGTCTCCGCCATATTCCATTGTTTTGCCCACAGTAACACCTACGAGTTTTGCTCCTGAGTCATAAAGAGCACGGCAGCCGTCTTTGCTTACAGGCAGCCAATGAGGTATAACACCATATGCAAAGCACTCCTCACCCGCAAAACGAATTACCTCGTTTTTAATCATATTAAACAGCTTATAGATATCATCGTATGTAGAATTTACATGAGGATAATCCGGAAACTCCTGAAAAGAGTGAAAACCGAGCTTAAGCCAATCTGAATTTGTCTTAAATTCCGCTTTATACGCATCAGTTACTTCTGCTAACGTAAACTCGTCCATTCCGTAATAATAGTCCGTTCGATAGAACAAATTAAGCTGAGTTTTTAAATCATATTTTTCGTGTGCGTTTTTTAAAATTTTAAAAAACGGGTTGTCGAAAAGCGACTTTGGCTTCTGACGTGTTAAATCTCTTAACACCCATATTACATCATCGATAAAAGAAAAATAATATTGCTTGCTCATAAATAACCTCTCTTTCTAATTTACATTTTACATATTTTATTTTAATAATCAATGGAAAAAACAATATTATATGGACAAAACAACGATTTTTTGTTATAGTAATTACGAAGGAGTTGATTTTATGTTGGGATATCTAATGAAATTTAACACTATGCCCTCCGTTGGTTTTGCTCTTCACTGTAAAATACCGCATTATAAATACGATTACACCCCCGATTCTGAAACAATTGAAATTATTTATATAAAAAAAGGAACTATTATTGCGGAATTTGAAGAATGGAAATGCGCCGTACCACCGGGCAGTATCCTTATAATACAGCGTAATCTGCCTTTTTACCTTTATACAAAAAACAACGAAACCAGCGAGCATAGCACAATTCAGGTTATAGCAGATTTTAATATAAAACTTACCAAAAATTTAAAGAATGACTATTCAAATGACAAAAATGCGTTGGTTCTTCCTGTTTTTATTTCTCCTTGCCCTGAAAATGAAAGAATTTTTAAAAAAATGAATTCTATTATATCTGACGCAGGAGCACTGCCTGAAAGCAGTAAAATGAGCCGTTCGGTTGCTTTGGTTTCTTTACTTCACGATATATGTCAGATTTTTAAATCGCAAAAACTAATCCACGAAAATCCGCCATCTATTCTGTGTTACAAGGTTAAAAAGCTGATTCAAAATACATACAACGAAAATATAACCTTAGAATTTTTAGCAAATCAGATAGGTAAAACACCTAATTACTTAAATTATATTTTTAAAAAAGAAACTAAAATGACGATTCACCAATATATATTAAAAGAGAAAATACGAATAATCTGCGAGCTTATTTTAAGCCGCGCCTTATCATTTAAAGATGCCTGCTATACCGTAGGCATTCACGACGTAGGATACGGTTATAGGTTATTTAAAAGACAAACGGGACTAACACCGGGAGAATTTTTAAAGAGCGGGACACATCAAAAATAGTGTCCCGCTCTTTTCTAAAATATTGTCTTTCCATTTATAGTTACACTTTCGACTTTTGCATCAAAGCTCATTGGCTTTCCTGACATTAAAATAAAGTCTGCATCTTTACCGGCTTTTAAGCTTCCTACACGTTCGTCAATGCCCGTATTTTTTGCGGCATTAATTGTAATCGCTCTAAGTGCCGCACGTTCTGACAATCCGTTTTTAACAGCCATAACTGCACTTAAATAAAGCTGCTCGATAAGTATTTCGCTATGGTCTGTCATAATAGAAAATTCTATTCCGCGTTTTTCAAGCTCTGTGTAAGTTTCGTATGATAGGTTTTTAAGCTCAGGCTTGGATTTTCCCGTCATAGTAGGACCTAAAGTTATCGGCAGATTTTTTTCTGCTAAAATATCTGCGATTAAATGCCCCTCTGTGCAATGCTCTAAGGTTATCCAAAGGTCAAACTCCTCACCAATACGAATTGCTGTGCAGATATCATCTGCTCTGTGTGCATGCATTTTAAGCGGAATTTCTTTTTTGATAACAGGCATTAAGCTATCCATTTTAAAGTCAAATTCGGGGCGGCTTTTATTGTTAGAATCTGCTTTATATTCATCCCACTTTCTGGCATATTCTTTTGCCTTTGCCAAGGTTTCACGCATTAAAGCCGCACTTGCCATTCTGGTTTTGGGCATTGCTCCTTTAGCTGAATATATCCTTTTCGGATTTTCGCCCAATGCCGCCTTTTGCGCAACGGGAGCCTTTAAAATCATTTTATCAACGCAGTTACCGTCGGTTTTTAATGCCGCAAACTGACCACCAAAAACATTAGCACTTCCAGGCCCTGTTACAACTGTTGTAACACCTGCCATCTTAGCATTATAAAATGCCTCGTCAAATGGATTTACAGCATCAATTGCCCTTAGCTGCGGAGTTACGGGGTCGGTGCTTTCGTTTAAATCCATACCCTCTTGACCTATTCCCTCTTCCCATACACCGACGTGGCAGTGTGCATCAATAAAACCCGGCAAAAGTGTTAAGCCGCAAGCATCTGTAATTTCACACGACGCATCAACGGCAGGCAGATTTTTCATATCGCCCACTTTGGCAATTTTATCACCGTCTATGAGCATATATCCGCACGAAAAATCTTCACTTTCCATTGTAATTATGTTTGCATTTTTAATTAGTTTCATACTTTTCTCCTTTTCGGAAATATTTATTGTTGGTGCGTGTCAAGTCAGGCGAACAGTGAATAATAAGAACCATCACGAAATATAACGAAATCAAAGATTTCTATATTTCGGAGAACCTTGATACTCGCAGGCTCGTATTAGGACCTGCTATTTTTCGTCCAATTTTTCAACTGATTTTTCCCCAAACAAATTTCATTAGAACCCGCGAGAATACTAAATTTTCTCGCTCCCGATAGTATATGTAAATATCAAAATCGGCAAACTATTTTATTAAATTTCCGCTTTAATTTCCTTGTATAAATTTCCTGCATAATACTCAAACCCATCATCATTTGGATGTAATCTCAAGTCAGCAAAAAATTTTTCTTCTTTTGGGACAAAATCTATGCCTGAAATTACCGTAATATTTTCAATGCCCTTTACAGCATTTTTTATATTCTTTTCAACATCCCCAAAGCTACCAAATATTCTATATTCATCCTTATCCTTTCTCCATATTGGCGTAATTGCGAATATTTTAGCTTGAGGATAAATTTGCGATATGTTTGTGTAAAAATCTTTACACTTATTTTTAAAAGTTTCTTGATCTACGCCACTCCAATCATTTGTACCATATGCCACAGTTATATAATCAGGCATAAATGAATCCTGAAGTTTTGCTAGTTCAGGAAAAAATCGTTCCCCACCTATTGCCTTATTAAATTCCTCAGCATTAAGCATATTGGCAAGTTTCGCTACATAACGGTTAGAAGGACGCAATGCATCATACCCATGCGTTATGGAATCTCCAAATGCTATCAGCTTATTCTTTGGTTTTATTCCTTCACAAAAAGCATTATCATCGATAGAAATCTCTTCAATTAATGTTTTAACAGACCAAGGAAGATGAACGCATACTGTTTTTTCCCCTTTACCCAATTGAAACTTTTTTGAAAAATCGCCCAAAGGAAACTCCATTTGTGTATAATTCTGTGGTAACTCAATATTAGAAAAATTATCAATATAGCCTATAGGCTTTCCATCAACAAAAATATCAACTGAAAAATATTTTCGCGAAGACGAAATCATCGTTTTTAACTTTAGAAATAAACTTTCACTATCCGTTTTAAATAAAAACTTAATTCCTGCTGTAGAAAAAGTTTTATTATAAAAGTCCTGATTTGTTACTTTATATAACTCTTCCTGTTCCTGGGTAAACCGCTTCAATGAAATCATTCCATCTTCTTTGCTAACAAGAATAGCTCCCGTTGTAATTTCTTTAATTTGATTAAAATTTAATTTCATAATATCGCCTTTCACTTACAATATCATTCGACACAATTCGACTTTTGTCAAGTCGGGCGAACAGTGAATAATAGGACCTACTAAATTTCCCTTAATTTTTTCACTGTTTTTTCTGTATCACTTTTCATCAGAACCCGCAGGAATATAAGATTTTCCTGCCCGATATGTAAATATTTATTATCGGCAAACTAATTTATTAAATTAAATGTTATAGTGCTTTAACACTTACTTTAGGAATAAGGCTTTCTGCATCACACTTCGGTTTAAAGTGTATACTAAAACCATGTTTCCACTTTTCTTTCTGCAGTTTTTTGTATCGTAAAACCGCACTGTGTCTATTAATACCTTTATCCATAGAAAAGTCATCCAAAACACAGACAAACACACCATGTTTCTTTTCAAATACTAATTGGCATCTCTTTACTCCCGTATGAGGTTCGTATGTTAAGAATGCATTCTCTATCTCAACATCTTCTACATCAAATGAAATGCTTATTTCTATTCCTTTAAACATTCCGCCATAATTTACATATTCTTCTGAATATAAATCACCAGACTTGCAATATGCAGAATACGACTCTCTGACAAATTCAGGTGCATTATCATACACATAAATATCTTCATCAAAGGCATTATGCACATCGCTGAACATAAACACATAGGGAATTTCTTTAACTTCATAATCACCTGTAACATAGTCGATGATTACTTCACTCTTGAAATTGTCGTTTAATATGTCTGCAAACGCTTTAGCCTCATCTTCTGTAAGTGTATCGAAATAAGATGAAAGAACTGTCATATATTTTTCGGATAATGATACATCTACGATTACATTAAATAAACTCTTACCCTTTTCTTTCACAAGATGATATCCTTTATTTTCAAAAGATTGATGAAGATATAACTCGGTATAATCTCTGTAAAAATTAAACCCTTTTCTCTTAATTAAAAATACTCTTTTCATATTATCGCAATTCAGAATCAATTTTTCCATATCTACACCTCGTTTTCAGCATCATTCGACATAATTCTTACTCGTGTCAAGTCAGGGCAAAAAATAATATCTTGTAACACAATAAAATTGTCCCATTGTATTTCAAAAAACCGACCGCATAAATTTGGTTTTATACCATTAATACGGTCGGTTTATAGCTAATTTTATTAAAATTATTTATTTATAAGCTTAGCAACCTCTTCTGCTACTAATTTTGTAAGCATTTCAATGCTTTCAGAAGAAAGATTATCCTTTTTATAATCTGCTTTTCCGTCGCTGCTAAAGAGCTGCATTTTTTTCATACTTTCCTGCTTAACAGCCTCAACAGCTGCAGGAATAAGGTCGATAAGACCCTTGTCCATGCTCGAGAACTTTTTAAATTCAGCCTCTACTGCTGCAACGTTGATATCGGTAAAGATATTAACCTTGCTTATACCATCTTTAATAGCTTGTCTAAAGTCATTATCAGTAAGGCCCGAACCTCCGTGAAGAACCAACGGAACGTCAACTGTGCTTGCAATTGTGCGGATTCTTTCAAAATCGAGTTTCGGTGGCAGTTTATATGCACCATGTGCGTTACCAACTGCAATTGCCAAAGCATCTACACCTGTTTTGTCAACAAAATCCTTTGCGAGCTTGGGGTCGGTAAAGAACTGTGACGGGTCAGCTAAATGAGAGCTACCCTCTGCCGAGCCTTCGTTATCACCAACGTGACCTAATTCACCCTCGATTGTTGCGCCGTAAGAATGTGCAATATCTGCCATTTCTTTAACTTTTCTGACATTTTCTTCGTATGAATCTGTTGAGCAGTCATACATGATTGAGCTAAAGCCCAATTTTAATGCTTTAATACAAGTATCATATGTAAGACCGTGGTCTAAGTGAACAACAACCGGAACAGATGCCTTTTTAGCCATCGGAATAAGGTAGTACGAAACCTCGTCAAGCGGTCCGTAAGGCAATAAAATTTCGGCAGTACCCATAATAACAGGTGAACGTGTTGCCTCGGCTGCGTTTATAATACCACGTGCAAGCTCTAAGTTTACAGCATTAAAAAGACCTACGGCATAATGATTTTCTTTTGCCGGTCTTAAAACTTCATTCATATTAACTAACATTGCTCTTCCTCCTAAGTAACAATTAAAATTTCTGCATTAAATCAAACCAGTAATATTATATACTATTTTTAGCTAATATGTCAATATTTATTTCCCATTTTAAGCATTTTTATCTTATGCAACATCACATATATACAAAAAGCACCTTTTCTTTCGAAAAGGTGCCTAGTTACGTTATTATATTTTATCAGTCAGCACTGAACGGCAAAAGTGCAATATGTCTTGCACGTTTGATTGCCTCTGTAAGCTGTCTCTGATGTTTTGCGCAAGTACCTGTGATTCTTCTCGGAAGAATCTTAGCACGTTCAGAAACGAAACGGCGCAATTTTGCTACATCTTTGTAATCGATATAGTCAACTTTATCCTGGCAGAATGCGCAAACTTTTTTCTTAGCTTTGCGATTTCTGTTCATTGGTCTTTCAGCCATGATTTTACCTCCTTTGAAAACAAATTACGTTTTACGCATGTTGTTGATTAAAAGGGCAAATCCTCTTCTTCAATCGGCATAAAACCGTCGATATCCCCCGCAGGAGCTGACGGTGCAGCAACCGGAGCAATACCCGGTGCTTCAGGCGCAGAATAACCGCCACCCTCGCCTTTTGACTGTGCAAATTCAACGTGGTCAACAACAACCTCGGTTGCATAACGCTTGTTGCCGTTTGCATCATCCCAACTACGAGTTTGAATACTGCCATCTAAGGCAATACGGTCACCCTTTTTGAAATAACGAGCAACAAACTCACCGCTCTGTCTCCACGCGATGCAGCTTATAAAATCTGCCTGACGCTCGCCGTTTTGCGCATATCTGCGATCGCAAGCGACAGTAAAATTGCACACATTAACACCTGCCGGTGTTGTGCGAAGTTCAGGATCTCGTGCTAATCTGCCTACTAAAACTACTTTGTTCATGAAGAATTACCCTCCCGGCTAATTTCAGTTAGCTTCTTTTCTTTTTCTCTTCTTTTTTGATGACAATGTTTCTTAAGATGCCATCGGTGATGTTGTAAATACGTTCAAGCTCAAGCGGAAAATCCGGCTTTGCGCTGAAATTAACCAAAACATAGTAACCCTCTGTTTTGTCATTGATAGGATATGCAAGTCTTCTCTTGCCCCACTCGTCAACAGACTCGATTTCGCCTGCCTCAGAAATCAATGATTTGAACTTTTCAACAAGCGCCGTAATCTTGTCTTCTTCTAAAGAAGCATCTACGATAAAAATTGTCTCGTACTTATTGATTACTTCAACCATTTTTTTCACCTCCCTTTGGACTTTGGCCCTGCACTGTTCTGCGCAGAGCAAGGATACGCATAAATATGCTTATAACATTATACATCAAAAAACAGACGTTGTCAAGAAAAATTTAGATTATTTTATCGAAATTTTCCTGCGTCTGTTTTTTAATCATTTAATTAAAGTTTTTCGATTAAACCATATACTGCATTTAATGCTTCGTCAGCCTTTGACGGGTCTTTACCGCCAGCTTGAGCAGAATCTGGCTTACCACCACCGCCGCCGCCAGCGATTTTAGCAACCTCGCGGATTATGTTGCCCGCGTGTGCTCCCTTTGCAACCGCAGCCTTTGTAGCCATTGTAATAAACGAAACCTTGCCGTCAGATGCAGATGCAAGTGCTATAAATCCGCAATCAAGCTTATCTTTTAAGGAGTCTCCCAAGGTACGAAGAGCATCCATATCTGTACCGTCGATACGTCCTGTTACAACGGTTATTCCGTTTATTTCTTTTGCGTTATCTAAAAGCTCACCCTCTGAACCCTTTGCAAGCTTTGCATTTAAGCTTTCAATCTGAGAATGTGCCGCTTTTAAATCATCGGTAACAGTTTGAGCCTTTTTAGCTAAATCTTTAGCCGAGCATTTTAATACCTCTGCGGTATCGTTAATAACCTTCTGAAGTCCGTAAATCTCACGAATTACTCCTGCGCCTGTCACAGCTTCGATTCTTCTTACACCTGCTGCAACACCGCTTTCTGATAAAATCTTAATAAGACCGATTTCAGATGTATTACTCATATGGCATCCGCCGCAGAATTCCATTGAATAATCGCCCATCGTTACAACACGAACAACATCGCCGTATTTATCACCGAACATTGCTGTTGCGCCAAGCTTTTTAGCCTCTTCTATCGGCATATTTTCCCACTTGATAGGAAGTGCGCTCAAAATGTATTTATTAACTTCTCTTTCAACTGCATTTAAGTCATCAATGCTCATAGCCTCGTTTAAGGTAAAGTCAAAACGCAAACGTTCACCTGTAACGAGTGAGCCAGCCTGACCAACCTGAGTGCCAAAACGGTTTTGAAGAGCCTTATGAAGAAGATGCGTAGCACTGTGATTTCTTTGAATCGCACGGCGGTTTTCAGAATCAACCTCGGCACAAACCTTATCGCCTACACTAATGTGACCCTCTTTAACCTCTACAATATGATAATACTTGCCATCAGGAGTCTTTTTAGTATCACTAACGTTTGTCTGCATAATATCGGCTGTCAACTTGCCGTAGTCACCAGTCTGACCGCCACCCTCGCCGTAAAACGGGGTTTTATCAAGCACGACAATACCGCTTTTACCCTCAGAAAGAGTTAATACCTTTTCTCCGTCTGATACAAGCTCTAAAACCTCTGCCTCGGCAGTTAAAGAATCATAGCCAACAAACTCGGTCGGTTTTACACCTGCCAAAATATCGGCAAGCTTGTCGTCCCAGCCTACTTCGCCCAGTTTGGCACGAGCTGCACGAGCACGTTCTCTTTGTGCCTGCATTTCGCGATGGAAGCCTTCTTCGTCGATTTCGATTCCCTTTTCTGCTAAAATCTCACGTGTTAAGTCAATCGGGAATCCATATGTGTCGTAAAGCTTAAACACATCTTCGCCTGCAAAGATTGTATTTTTTTCAATATCATCAACCATACGGTCATCTAAAAAGCTGTTTAAAATTGCAAAGCCTGCATCGATTGTCTGCATAAAACGTTCTTCTTCTGTACGGATGATGTTTTTAATCATCTCACGTTTTTCTTCTAAAGCAGGATATGCGCCCTTTGACTCGTCAATAACAGTATCGGCAAGCTCGGATAAGAAAGCACCGTCAATGCCGAGCAGTCTGCCGTGACGAGCAGCGCGGCGTAGCAATCTTCTTAATACATAACCTCTGCCCTCGTTTGACGGAAGAACACCGTCAGAAACCATAAAGGTTGTACTTCTTATATGGTCAGTTACCACACGGATAGATACGTCTGTTTTTTCGTCAACCTTATATTTAACTCCTGCAATTTCGCAAACCTTGTTTAATACATTTGCGATGGTATCAACGTCAAAAATAGAGGTAACACCCTGCATAATGCAGGCGATTCTTTCAAGACCCATACCTGTGTCAATATTCGGATGAGCAAGCTTTTCGTATGTGCCGTCTTCCTGCTTGTCGAACTGGGTGAACACAAGATTCCAGAACTCAACGAATCTGTCGCACTCACAGCCGACCTTACAGTCAGGAGAGCCACAGCCGTTTTCTTCACCGCGGTCAAAATAAAGCTCTGAACACGGACCGCACGGACCTGTTCCAATTTCCCAGAAGTTGTCGTCTTTGCCCAAACGAACGATTCTGTCTGCCGACACACCTACGTGTTTTGTCCAGATGTCGAATGCCTCGTCGTCATCCTCATAAATTGTAACCCACAGCTTATCTACGGGCATTTTCATAATTTCGGTTGCAAACTCCCACGCCCATTTTGTAGCATCGTGTTTAAAATAATCGCCGAAAGAAAAGTTACCGAGCATTTCGAAAAATGTTCCGTGACGTGCGGTTTTGCCAACACGTTCGATATCAGGGGTTCTGATACATTTCTGACAGGTTGTAACACGTTTAGAAGGCGGAGTTTGTCTGCCTGTAAAGTATGGCTTTAAAGGTGCCATACCTGCATTAATCAAAAGAAGACTGGGGTCATTTTCGGGCACGAGCGAAAAGCTCGGCATACGATAATGCCCTTTGCTTTCGAAAAATGACAAGTATTTTTCTCTGATTTCATTAAGTCCCAATTTTTCCAATTTAATTCTTCCTCTCAAGCCC
>JAZOBB010000104.1:0-2158 GCA_045595745.1 Clostridia bacterium
TCAGACTGTCGAAAAAGTCGTTCCACCGCAAGTAACACGTCGTTATATTTGAATTAAGAACTAAAATTTTAAAAAGTTTATTATATATAAAACCACGCGTCTTTTATTGAAAAAGCGCGTGCTTGCTTGCTTTTTACGAATTTGAACTCTACCGTACCAACGTACGCCGACGAATTCAAATTCGTAAAATCTAACTTCCTTTTTCGAAGCCTGCCAGTGTGTCGATAGTTTATCGACACACTGAAGTCAGCTTCAACGAAGCTGACTTTTATTTATTCACTTATACTTGGAATCTTTATATCGATTTCAATATCTGCGCCATAATCTACATTCTCACAGCCAAAACCGAACATATTATAAAATTCGTCCCAATATCCGTCAACATCGGCAAGCTCGTCGATATTTTCAGTCGATATATTTTCCCATGCCTCGCTTACCTTTTGCTGTACCTCTTCTTTTAATTCCCAATCGTCAACACGAAGCAGGCAATCCTCTGCCAAAACCTGCGGTTTAGCATAAAGCTTATCCTTAAACAGACGATACATTTGCTCTATGCAACCCTCGTGCAGACCGAGCGGCTTCATTACCTTATATAATATAGCTGTGTAAAGCGGAACAACAGGAATTGCCGAACTGGCTTGTGTTACTAGGGCTTTGTTTACCGAAACATATGCCGAAAGACCTATTTTTGAAAACTCTTTTGTTAATTCTTTTGCTGTGTTATAAAGATGTGCTTTTGCCGCACCGATTGAGCCGTTATAATACATAGGATGCGTAAGCTCAGGACCTATATAACTGTAAGCCATAGTAACAGCATCATCTGCTAAAACATCAGCTTCTTTCATCTGACTTATCCAGTCCTTCCAGTCCTCACCGCCCATAACCTTTACTGTATCTTCTATCTCCTGCTCGGTTGCCGGCTCGATGGTAACAGGCATAACCGTGCGGTTTGCTACATCAACGGTTTTGTTGGTATATGCCTCGCCCGTCGTTTTTAAAACGCTAGATACAGTTTCGCCATTGGGCATAGTTCTTCTGGGAGCCGCTAAGCTGTATACAACTAAATCAACTTTTCCCAAATCCTTTTTAATAAGATTAATCGTTTCTTCTTTAACTTCTTTTGAGAACGCATCACCGTTTATTGACTTTGCATAAAGTCCTTCTTTTGCGGCAAATTCTTCAAATGCCGCTGTATTATACCAGCCTGCGCTTGCAGTTTTTTTGCCGTTTGACGGTTTTTCAAACATAACACCGATTGTCGCTGCGCCGCCTGAGAATGCCGCCGTTATTCTTGATGCTAAGCCATAACCGGTTGATGCACCGATAACGAGCACATTTTTACCGCCCGAAATTGCGCCCTTAGACTTTACGTATTCAATCTGATTCTTTACATTTTCTCTGCAGCCTTCAGCATGTGCTGTTGTGCAGATAAATCCTCTAACCTTAGGTTCTACAATCATTATTTTATTCCTTTCTTTATGTCAATCTCTGCTCAGTATTACAAGCAAAAGGCCGTTTTTAACACGGACTGTTGCCTCATCACTATTAAATTCGTTGCTTACACCATACGGATTTCCAAATTCCATCTTTGCATCTATCATAGGATAATAAAGACCTTTTGAGCTTATGCCCTCTGCCTTGCCGATAGGCAAAACCGACACGTGCTGACCCTCGCTCTTTTCAAGTGTGATTTCGCTATCTGTAAGATACACCTCGTTGTGTTCATCGACAATTTTCATTTTTACATTGTTATCTAACGCAATTTTTAAAAGATGTATATTTGCAATCGTGTGGTCAAGCCTTGTACCGATTGCACCTAAAAGCAAAATTTCATCAAAGCCGTGCTCTATGGCAAAACAGACACATTCGTGCGTATCAGTTTTGTCCTTTTCGATCGGCAGTACGATTTTCTCGCTTTTTGCTACTGCCTCATCTTGTGGGAAAGAATCAAAATCGCCGATTACCACATCGGGAACAATGCCCATTTTCTGAGCAGACAGACAGCCGCCGTCGGCACATATAACAGTGTCGCTATCGTTTATCAAGCCGCGGTAAAAATCAGGATTTTTAAATCCCCCGCCTGCAATAATTACAGTTCGCATTCTTTTTCCCTCATCGCTTTAACTACTGCCGCAGGGTCTTTTGCGCCAAAAATTGC
>JAZOBB010000105.1:0-11583 GCA_045595745.1 Clostridia bacterium
GGGTCACGAGTGAGGTAGCCAGCCTTTTTAAGAATTGCACGATATGCATCTGAATCAGCCTCTAAAAGAGCTCTTGCGATACCATGACGGATAGCACCAGCCTGACCTGTAAAGCCACCACCAACAACAGATACGATAACATCATATTTACCTTCTGTTTTAGTAGCAACGAGCGGCTGTTTTACGATAACTTTTAAGGTTTCAAGACCAAAGTAATCGTCCATAGTTCTTTTGTTTATAGTGATGTCACCTTTACCCGGTACTAAACGGACTCTGGCAACAGACTGTTTTCTTCTTCCTGTTCCGTAGAAAAATTCACTTGCCATCTTCTAAAACCTCCTTATTTAATCTCTAAAGTCCAGGCTTCCGGCTTCTGAGCAGCATTGTTGTGCTCTGCGCCTGCATATACGCGAAGTCTGGTCAGTGATTTTGCGCCAACGGTGTTGTGCGGCAGCATACCTTTAACTGCCTTCATCATTGCAAATTCCGGTTTTTCAGCCATAAGCTTGTTGTACTTAACCTCTTTAAGGCCGCCAACATAACCGGTGTGTCTGTAATAGATTTTCTGATCCAGTTTTTTACCGGTCAGAACTGCTTTAGCAGCATTAATGATGATAACATGATCACCACAGTCGCAATGCGGAGTGAATTCCGGCTTGTGCTTTCCTCTTAAAATGGCAGCAGCCTGCGCTGCAACTCTACCCAACGGTTTTCCGTCAGCATCTATGATATACCATTTTCTGTCCAATTCATGGGCTTTCGCCATAAATGTACTCATAAATCTTACCTCCTGTAATATTTAACACTTATTTATTAACCGATTTTCCGAAATATAAGGCATAAAAAATAATACCTCTTCGGCAACAAGAGATATTATAAAACACTTATCAAATTTTGTCAAGTACTTTTTTCACATTTTTTAAAATAACTTTTACGAAGTCTTAAATGCTCGTTTTTTCTTCGTTTTTCTCTCGAATACTCAAAACTCATTTTCATTTTTTGCACAAATTATATATATCATTATTGATATTTTCTATACTTCTTACTGAATTTTCGCTCACACAAGATAAAATATTCCAACCGCAAACCTTTGCAATCTCCATTGCGTTTTCGTAAGAACGGATTAAATAATTTTTATCACTTTCGTGAATATCTTTTTCTTTTTCGCCCGTAATCTTATTTGCGCGGTTTTTCATAAGCATTTGTGCGTACTCAGGCGGCATATCCAAAAATACAACCACATCCGGAACAGGTAGCTCCATTTTGCCGTATTCAAGGTCTGAAAGCCAGCTTATAAAGCTAGATTTATCCCCCACTATTTTAGATGCCTGATGCACTAAATTGCTCGTTACATAGCGGTCAGCAATAATTGTGCCGCCGTTTTTATAAAACTCGCCCCACTTGCGTTTAAAGCTTGCATAACGGTCTATGGCATAAAAAACCGATGCCGCATATGCATTAACATCACTGGGGTTGCTACCCAAATCTCCTGCCAGATATCGTTTTATAGGAACAGAAAAATCGCTTTCATAATCAGGGAAGGAAATGAGCTTAACATTTTCGCCCTCTTTTGCCAATCTTTCATATAAAAGCTTTGCCTGAGTTTGCTTACCGCTTGAATCTACACCCTCGATGACAATAAGTCTGCCCATTAATTTTCACCGCCTAAATATTTATCACGCATTTCTTTGGTTTTGCCGCAACACATTTTGCCCTCGGGGCACGGACCTTTAAGACAAGCCGGTCCTGCATATTTAAACAACGTGGGTGATACCTCTTTAACTAAAATAAGCATTTTGTCAGCAAGCTCGCGAATCTCCCACTGTGCTCTTGAGCAGCAGCGCAAACGAAAGAAATTCATCAAACTGCGTGCATTCATTGTCATAACCATTTTTGTTTCGCAGGCATTTGGTAATACAAAACGAGCATCTTCTATCGCTTTTTTCTCGGCAGCAGTTTTTGCTTTTTTCTCGCTCATACCCTCTTCTAAAAAGGCTTTTAGGTGCTTTTCCATTAATATTTCGACCAACTCATCATATGCCTTTTGGTCTGCCTGCATAGTTTCGATAAACTTTTCTCTTGCCTCGGGGACTGCCTCAATTTCGGGCGGAAGCACGTATGTAAACTGACCCTCGCGCACATATCGCTGTGATTTTACAGAAAAGCTTGCTATTCTGTGTCGGGTTATCTGTGCCAGAAGTGCACGACTTACACCCTCGATAGCAAATGTAAACGATGAATGCTCTATGGGGCTTTCGTGACCTAAATCTGTTAAAAGGGTTAAAAAGCGTTCCGTTGCCTCTTTGTCAAGACCGTCTAATATATCGTCAACTCCTGCACTTGAATAACACAGCTTTGCTGCAGCCGAAATAACTTTTTCAGGCTCACCTGTGTGTTGAATCAGTTTTACATTTATCATACTACTCACTCCACTTTTGTTTCATTATAAACGAACGCCCGAAGCTGCTCACGCTGCCCCGGGCGTGTTTTACATAAAGTTATTATTTTTCTTCCAAACGCGTTTCAACATCTTTTTCGAGCTGTGATTTTAATGACTCCAGTCCGTCAAAATGTTCTGTATCACGAATTTTTGTCAAAAACTCTACCTCTAAGGTCTGACCGTATAAATCGCCCTCAAAGCCAATAATATAGGTCTCTATACGCACCGGCTCA
This sequence comes from Clostridia bacterium, assembly GCA_045595745.1. Lineage (GTDB taxonomy): Bacteria > Bacillota > Clostridia > UBA1381 > UBA9506 > RGIG1666. The sequence goes on from JAZOBB010000105.1 coordinate 2,674, forward strand.
CCCTCTGATACAGTAAGAGCCGCACCTACATTAGTTATAGACGGATAACGTTTGCCGCCTGCTAAGGTATTTGTTCCATACACACCGTTTTTAGGAAGCAACAAGGCCTTATCAGGTATCATATTTGCAGTCGGAAAACCAAGTGTTCTTCCTAACATTTTATCTTTAACAACTACATTCGAAATTTTAAAAGGATGACCTAAAAGCTCGTTTGCCTTTTCTATCTCACCCTCTGCTATAAGCTCTCTTACCTTTGAGCTTGAGCAGACAAAATCGCCGAAATAAAGAGGCTCAATCATATAAACCGCAAATCCGTATTCCTGCCCCAGTTCTCTGAGCAGCTTAACATCGCCTGCCGAATCCTTGCCGTAGTGATTATGACGACCGACTACCGCAATTTTCATATTGAGCTTATTAACCAAAATATCACGTACAAAGTCTTGTGGAGATAAATCCTTAACCGAAGCGAAATCTTCAAAGAACAAAGTATCTGCCTTGCAGTTTGCAAGCAATTCCTGCTTATACTTGTTGTCTGCGATAAGCGGTAAGGTATACTCACCCTTAATCACATTAATCGGATGCTTTTCGAAGGTGTAAATTACAGACGGCAGATTATGCTCAGCCGCTACCTTTGCAAGCATATCCATAAGCTTGCGGTGACCTAAATGCAGTCCGTCAAAGTTTCCGATTGCCACTGCTGTTCCTTTTTGAGTGTCTACCTTAGAATAATCATGCCAAACAGTGTTCATTTCGTTCTACCTCCCTATTAAATTTATTTATGATATGGTTTTTGCTAACAATTGAAAAAGGTTTTTTCAAGCTTTAGTACCTTTGCACCTGTGTCATCGCAAATAACAGATGAAAGACACAATAAGCCACAGGAATCATAGAATCTAAAGCTTTCGCCTTCTTTTGCACCGCCAATACCTAATTGATTGGTTCTTAAACGCAAGCCGTTTCTTATTTTTTTTGCGTTTTCTTCCGACACTAATACTTTAGGATATGAGTCTAATGCCGTATCAATAGAAATTAAAAGGTTTTCTGCCTCGTCTTTATCGGCACTTTCTGCAATTTCTTCAAGTGTGTGTGCCATATCGATTGTAAAGGCTCCGCTTTTTGTTCTTAAAAGCTCTGACATTGCTGCACCGCAACCGAGTTTTTTACCTAAATCGTGACACAACGAACGAATATATGTACCTTTTGAGCAGCTGACCTCTAAAGAAAAGCTGCTATTTTTTAAGTCAAAATCAAAACACGAAATTTTGTTTATTTCTATCTCTCTTGCAGGTCGCTCAATTTCTATGCCCACTCTTGCAAGCTGATACAGTTTTTTGCCGTCTATTTTAATAGCGGAATACATCGGCGGAATTTGCATCTGTATACCCAAAAACTTGTCTGCAGCTTTTTTAATATCATCTTCGGTAACATTTACCGCATTTTCTTCTTTAACTGTTCCCGAAAGGTCATAGGTGTCGGTTGTAATGCCAAGCTTAACACGGGCAATATATGATTTTTCTTCAGATGTTAAAATATCAGAAAGCTTTGTTGCTCTTCCGATTAAAACAGGAAGAACACCCTCTGCATCGGGGTCTAAGGTTCCTGTATGCCCCACCTGACGCGTTTTAAAAATTCTTCGCACACGTGCAACAACATCGTGTGATGTCATACCCTTTGACTTGTTTACAACTAAAATACCCTGCACCTAAACACCTCTATTCATGTTTAGTATATCATACATTTTTAAGAAAGAAAAGAGAAATATTAATTTTTTCTTCGAAATATAATAACTTTTTCTTTCCAGTCGTCACTTACTCGGTAAGAGTCTCTTATTTTTTGCACCGCTTTATTTAAAATTTCTTTGCTTAAACCACATTTTTCAAGATATAAATGTGTGATTTGCGGAAATTTTGTGTAGCATTCTGCAACAAGCCAAGCATGAGCCATTTGGACATAGTAATGTTCGCATATAGTTTTTTCTGCAAGACTTAACACCTTGCCTACACTTTCTTCATCAATATAGAAGGCTTTTAAAATAACCAAGCCTACTCTTTTTGTCCAAGGGTTTTGGGATTCTAAATAACTGATGATTTCAGGCAAAAACTCTTTTTTATATTTCTTTACCTGCTTTAAGCCGCCGCAAAAATAGTCACAAATCGCCCAGTTATCCACAAGAGGAATATAGGCTTTAACCAACTGTGAAAATTCCTCTAAATTAACTTGCGCAAGACCTATAACTGCACCGTGTAATACTATTTCTTCAAATGTATCGTTTTTACAGATTTTGATATATTCACGCCAGTTGCCTTTTGAAATATATTTTGCCATCTCTCGCAATTTAGGCATTCTTACCCCTAATATGTTTTTACTGTCGGGAATAAGTTTTTCGCTGAACTGACGATATTCGTCCTCTGCCTCTTTATTAAGATACTTAACCAATCGGCTGTATTCCTTTTCGGTCCAATTATCTAAAATAAAACTTTCCGCTTTCATCTATATCCTTTCTTTATCGCACCATTTCGCTTGCCTGACCCTTTGTGTGCGCATCAATAACACGTACAATATCGTTATAGTCACAGGCTGTCATATCGCCCGGTATTGTGTTTTTTAGTGCTGCCATCGCGTTTCCGAAGCGAACGGCATCATCATTTTTACCGAATTTTAAAAGTCCGAACAGTGCACCTGCAACATATGCATCACCGCTGCCTATTCTGTCTACCACCTCGATATCGCGGTATGCCTCTTCGCTTGAAAAGGTTTTAGTCTCGCAATCGTACGCAAGCGACGTAAAGGTATGACGAGTTGGCGATGTTGCCTCGCGCATTGTGCTGAAAATCACATTTAAATTTGGATATTCCTCACCAAAGCCTGCGTGAATTTCTTTAAGTGTGCCCGTCTTTTTAAACATTCTTCTTAATGTTTCCTCAGAAATGAATAAAATATCCACATACGGCAAAATGCTTTTTATAGTCTCACGTGCGGTATCTTCGTCCCACAGTGTTGCACGATAATTTACGTCAAATGATATTGCCGCCCCTGCCTCTTTAAACTTTTTTATCATTTTAACAGTCTCGCTGCGGATATGTTCTGACAAAGCTAAGGTTATGCCACTAACGTGAAAAACCTTGGTTTTGGCATATACCTTTTCGTCAAGCTCTGATGTATTAAAATTGACAAAAGACGAGTTTGCTCTGTCATAAACAACTGTAGGAACTCTTGGGTATGCTCCGCTTTCGTAATAATAAACACCGAGTCTTTTGTTCTTAGAACTGTCGTAGACTATATAATCATCGCTTATTCCGCTGTAGCGAATTTTATTTTTAATAAATTTACCGATTTCGTTATCCGGCAGTTTGGTTATAATTCCTGTGCGCAAACCAAGCTGCGATATGCCTGCAACTACGTTTAACTCAGAGCCACCTGCCTTTTTTTCAAAAGCTTCACTCTGTGAAATACGTTCTTTTCCAACAGGAGAAAGTCTTAGCATAACCTCTCCTAATCCAATTACATTAAATTCTTTGTTTACGCTTAAAAATTCTGTCATTATATTCCCTCCCATTATATAGTTTTGTATGAATCTGATGTCCGTTCTGACCATATATAGCTACTTTAAGTTTTTTCATTTTAATTTCCTCTTTATGTTTTAACGTTCTGCAAAATCCATTAACGATTTTGATAAATCTTTATAGCTGTCTACGGCTGCTTCAAACAGTCCTTCTGCATATAAAAGTTCGCCATCTTCGCGCAAAAGGTCTTGTTTTATATTATATATTTCGTAATTTTTCTGAATCTTATTTATTAAATATGTATGCTGTGCCGCGGTCATAAGTCCGCACATTCCGTCATCGGTGCGACCCTCTGATGCCGCATTTGCCGCAATATACATTTTTTTAGCTGCATTTGCCATAGGATTTCCGTATACCTTTTTGCTGCCGTCATTCATAAATGCAACAACATCGCCCCATTCGGTATAATCTTCGGGCAACAAATTAAGTTCGGAATTTAACTTAGTAGACGAATAATAGACAGTTCCTTTTTCGAACTTATATTCAAAAATAGGTTCAACTGCCTGATTGACGGGATGTGCTGCTATAAAGCAGGCTTTTGCACCGCACGGAACATTAAACTCTATTTTTGACACGTCGAAGTTTTCTATTTCGTTTGCACGAAGCAGCTCGGCTTTTACATTCTGCGCTTCTGCCGCACTGCCGTAATCTCCCATTATATACTGCATATTAAACAGATAATGAGCCGCCGAATTGTTGGCAACGCTGTCATATACCAATGCTCCGTTTGCTGCACGTATTTTGCCTGCCCAGCCAACACCACGACCGAAATAATTACGGTCACGCGGTCTTAATACAAGAGTTTTCATTTCGATAAGTTTTCCTAATTTGCCATCTTTAATGTCTTGCTTTAAGCCGTTTATTGCGTCACTGTATGACCACTGATAGCCGATATAAACAAACTTGCCTGCTTTTTCTTTAGCATTTTTTATAACCTCTACGTCTGCCTCATCAGCGCAAAGCGGTTTTTCGCAAATAACATTTGAGCCGTGCTCTAAAGCATTTAAAATGTGCGGTGTATGTAAAAAAATAGGTGTTGATATAACCGCCAGTTCTGCGGTATTTTCACCATAAAAACTATCCATATCGGGATAAATTTTAACTCCCATTTTATTTAAATCTTCTAAATACTGGCAGCCCGACGGGAACGGGTCTACTGCACCAACCAGTTCTATTTCGTCACACGGATTTTCTACAAATTCTTTTACAAATGTGTGTCCGTATCCGCCTATTCCAATAAGTACAACTTTAGTTCCTGCCATAATAAAATGTCCCCTCTCGTATTAAAAATGCAACTACTAAAATTATACATTATTTTGAAAATATAGTCAATCTTCAAAATCTTATCTGACCTTCAAAATCTTTGTTTTGTGGCTATTTTATATATAAAAAAATCGTAACTGTATTAATACAGCTACGATTTTGTATTTTAATCTTTAATTTCAATTAAAATCTTGCCTTTAAGCTTATCATTTTCAAGATATATCTGTTTAGTACCCGAAACCTCATCTTTAAATGTTTCTGTCTGAGTGCCGTTAACAAAATATCTTCTTTCACCTGCATTTTCATTTTTATATGATACTTCAATTTCGCAATTTTTAATTTTTATTTTTATATTTGCAGAATCTGTCGGCATATACATTGCGGCTTTAACTTTTACACCATCTAAGTCAGGCTGAATACCAAATACGTGTTTAATAATATTTCTCATCAGCACACAACCACTGCCGGTATACCAATCACCCATTGATTCGCCATCCATACTGTATTCTTCATTGTAGCAATATGAATTTGGCATAACAAACGGTGTTTTTGTGATATATGAATGAGTTATCGGAATAGCTTTTTCAATCTGCTCCCAAGCCTTTTTGCCCTCACCTAAAACAAACAACGCCATCACAGCAAACATCGTTGAATGAACATAAGCACAACCATTTTCATATGTGCCGGGAGTTAAATTGGCAACGTTACCTATAAAACTAAATGCTTCCCGCTCAAAATGCGGATAACACGTTCTTATTCCATATTTTGAATCTAACACATCATATGCTCTTAAAATATCTTTTTTTAATTCAGGGGTTTCGTTAATCATCTCAGATATACACCAGAACGAATTGACTGTAGAGCTGTAACGTGTCTTGCCGTCAGGGTCTTTGGGCGTACACACTGAATAGGCTTTCTTATCTCCCCACCCGTGTATTATATGTTTGCCCTCTTTAGAATCCACCAAAGCTAATTCAATCAACGCATCGTGAATTTTTTGTCTTATATCCATATAGATTTTGCATTCATCTTCATAGCCACCCAACCGAGAAAGAATTTCGGTCATTTCAAGCAGATTTCTGTAAAACTGCAAGGATGCCATAACTGATACACCACTGCCAAATTCTTTATCTTTGTCCTTTGTAACTCCAAGCCCCGTTATCGCATCATTCCAGTCGCCGCGCAAAATCCTAAGACAATTTGTGTCTTTGTCAATATTCGAAATTAAGTATTTCATAATTCTGAGCAAATGGTCTAAAACCGTAGTTGTTTCGCCCTTTACCCATTTTTTTGTTGCTATGTCAATTATATCATAATACGAACATTTTTCATCTAAAATAGAATAATCATCTGTAACCGCCAGATAGTTATAAAGTGTTTCTATAATCCATATTCCCTGGTCTATAAATTCGCGGGTATTAAGGTCAGGAATTAATCCTTCTTTTGCAGGAATAGAAAATTGTCTTGGTGACCTTCCGTTTGAAAAAATATAATTAAGCGCAACAATTATTTTTTTTCGTGCCTCGCTTCTGTTCCACATTATAGATGTATCCAGTTGCTGAAAAACGTCTCTTATTCCTATTAAATCACCTGCATAATTTTTTCCGTGTGCACACAAATCAACTTGTTTTTGAACATTTTGCAAAAACTTATTAAAAACATTTTTGTTAATAGATGATATTTTCATATCATCAAACGAAATGCTCATTTCAGAAAATTTTTCTTTTTCTGAAAGCTCCTGTGTTTTTATATCCTCTGTTAATGATTCTGTATCTATATCTGAATTGACAATTTCATTTGCTTTTTCTTCATCTTTTACCATTGTTATCAAATAGCTTACGTCTGCTTCTTCTAAAGGATTCAGCTTCAGTTTTATAATATCACTTACAACCGGTTCATCGGAGGTGTTTGTAGAATAAACCTTTTTATCAAAGCATCCGGTTTTTAATGATTTCGCATTAATGGTGTTTCTACCTATACCGCCCGAAAAAACCAGTTTAGATGTGGTGCTTTGGACTAGTGGCTCATTTTTAGAATTAATCTTTTTGTTTATAACGGTATAATATTCAATATCTGTTTTAGCCTTAATGATATAATTTCCGTTGTCATAAAGCTTTGCGTATTTTTTCATTGCAAACCAGTGTAATTCTAATTCCGTATATCTTAAGCAAAAGTCCATTAATGATGAAAGATATATTTCTTTTTCTTCAGATGTCTTATTAATAGCACAAACAGTAAAATTAATTTGCTTTGCCGTGGTTACGTTGGCACGTACAGCAAAAACAAGCTCGTTACAGTCAAGAATGTAATATGCCGCTCTTTTTCCGAACACAGTGTACCTTTTTATATCATCTGGTTCAAAAAGCTGCTTGTTTGTGCCTGTAATTGATAGCGGAAACCACTCTTTTTCTCCTTTTTTTACTCCGCCCCAAAAGCCTAAAAGGGGTGCGTTATTAAAATATGAAGTTCTGAAAATAACAAACTTACTTTCGCAGGCATCAATATGTCCGTTAGAATATGCCCACAAATTCATACCGTCCATTTCGTAAGGATAACGGATATTTGCATTATTTTCACCCATACACAAAATGTCATCATCGTTTAAATAATAGGTGTCGGCAGGAAGTTTGTTAGCATCTGATATGTTATTTCTTAAAGACTCAATTTCCTTTAAAAGTGTTAATATTTTTTCTTTCATTTTAAAGCACTTCCTTTAACTTTTTTGATTTTACTTAATATAAAATTATTGAATACTGTCTTAAATTGTGCTATTATAATTATATAAATAAAACATATTAAAATAAATTCTTATCTTGACTTAATTTTGAACTATTTTGACATGGAGTGATTAAATTGGATAATGAGATTGTTAAATCGAGCATAAACGGAATACCCATATGGATTTCTCACGATAAAAACATTAAAAAAACCTTGGGCATTCGCAGGCTTTCATATCCGCATTACCACGACGAAATTGAATTTTTATATGTTGAAAGCGGTCAACTTAAGCTGATTTGCGAGGATTCTGAACACATTTTAAATGCAGGAGAGGCTGTGTTTATAAACAGTCGCGTTGTGCACGAAACATTTGGTCTCGACCCCTCTTTGTGCACTTCTTTAATTCAGTTTAAGCTGTTTGACTATTTAGACGATATGGGAAAAAATATGGCAAGATTTATAAATTTTAATGAATTATCATTTTTTAAGTTTGAGGTTGGCCTTATCGAAACCGAAGAAATAAATAGCATAATAACAAAAATTGTCGCAGAGCATAAAAATAAATCTTTAGCATACGAGCTTTATATAAAAGGTATGGTGTTTAACCTTATAGGCTTATTGGCAAGATACAATCTTATAAAATATAACAGCATCACAACCGAAAACAGCATAAGCGAGCGGCTATCGCCCATTATTGAGTATATTGATAAAAATTATTTTGATAAAATAAATCTTAATTACTTGGCTGGTCTGGTTAATTTAAATAGCGAATATCTTTGCAGGCTTTTTAAAAAGACTACCGGCTCAACAATCAGTGACTATATTAATTTTGTAAGAATAAGCAAAGCTGAACAGCTACTTTCAACCACGGACAAAACAATTTCTGAAATATCTATGGACTCAGGCTTTGCCTCTGTTTCTTATTTTAATCGGGTTTTTAAAAACTACAAAAAATGTTCTCCGTCAGTTTATAAGAAAATTAAATTCGCACAACTATAATAAAAATGGGGCTGTAGCAAAATGCGCACACCACACAAGGCAAATAAAAAGCATAACTAAGCCTTTTGATTAAATCAAACAAGTCAAAATAAAATAAAACTTAATGTGGGAATTCGTCATTTGACGAATTCCTTTTGTTATAATACCTTGTGTTTCGAACAAACTTCACCTCTCGGCGTACCCACGTACGCCTTCGGGTAACCCCTACGGGTTCAGTTTGTCCAGTAACACTGGGCACTTTGACAAAGCAAGTGCAAACGTAGCTTTGCTCTTAGTGCCCGATGATACTCCAAAGGAGTACTGCGCTATTTTCCGTCCAGCCCAAAGGAGCTGTAGCAAAATGAATTTCATTTTGCTACAGCTCCTT
>JAZOBB010000106.1:0-14280 GCA_045595745.1 Clostridia bacterium
AAGAAAAATCCCCACTGGGATTATGTGCCGGGGTACATCGACGAGGGTATATCTGGCATATCTACGCAAAAGCGAGAAAACTTTAATCAGATGATTGAGGATAGCAAAAGCGATATGTTTGATTTTGTTATTACAAAGGAAATTTCCCGTTTTGCGAGAAATACTCTTGATAGTATTCAGTATACCCGTGAACTTTTAAACAACGGTGTTGGTGTATTCTTTCAGAACGACAACATTAATACTCTTGACGAGGATTCAGAGCTTCGCTTGTCTATTATGTCATCCATTGCACAGGACGAACTCAGAAAACTGTCCTCCCGTATTAAATTCGGACATCAGCAGGCAATAAAGAACCATGTAGTACTTGGCAACAGCAGAATTTTCGGTTATGACAAAAAGGATAAGAAATTGGTTATAAATGAAGAAGAAGCAAAAATGGTTCGTGAACTTTTTGAGCTTTATGCCACCGACCAATATAGTATGAAGCAGATTGAGGACATATTCTGGAACAGAGGATACCGAAATCGTAACGGCAACAAGATTGCCCATTCTACAATGGCGAATACTATTTCTAATCCAAAATACAAGGGCTATTATGTCGGCAATAAAGTTAAAATTGTTGATATGTTTACCAAGAAACAACATTTTCTTCCGCCTGAAGAATGGGTTATGTTCAAGGATGAAACAGGCGAGCTTGTGCCTGCCATTGTCAGCGAAGAGCTTTGGGATGCGGCAAATGTTGTTTTGGAGAGGCGAAGCAAAGATGTGAAAAACAGACAGAATATTTGCAACCATGCAAATCTCTTAACAGGCAAGTTATTCTGCACTCACTGTGGAAAGGCATATTACCGCAGAGACAGTGTGGACAGGCAAGGCAACAAAAACAGTAAGTGGGTGTGTAGTGGTAAAATAAATAACGGTGCAGATTCCTGCCCGTCTTTTGCAATTTATGAGGAAGAAATAAAGCCTGTTCTTTTTGATGTGTTTAATGAGACCTCTCCTGTGGCAGAGGATTTGATTGAGTCTTACATTGAAATGTATAAAACCATTGACGCCAATGGAGAAATAGTTAAGGATATCGAAAAGCTGAAAGCACAAATTGAACATGAACAAAAAAAGAAACGAAAAATTCTTGATTATAACTTAAACGGTGATTTGGACGATAAAGAATATATCCAAATGAATAATGAGTGCAAGGCAGTAATCGAGGACCTTGAAAAAGAGCTTTTTGATCTCGAGGAACAACAAAACTCTAAAGATGATTTCAAAAAACACATCGAGGAAATCCGCAGTGTTTTAACTGCCGCCAAGAGTGATGCGGCAAACGGAATTATATCAAAGGAATTTGTAAACAAATATATTGATAAAATCTTTGTTACTCCCGAAGGAGACAGACTAAAGCTTGAAATCAAGATTTTTACAGGAAAAATGTGCGAAAAATACCTTTCCAACATTAGAATTCGCACGGGTCACATTAGTAAAAAGATGGTAGAAGCTTACGAAAACAGCATTAAATAATTAAGCATTTATTAGATTTTAAGCTAATAAATAAGAGGTTGCAGCAAAAGGATTTAAAATCGTCTTGCTGCAGCCTCTTTGTTTTTTGTTCATATTAGTTGCTTTCTACAATTTCGATGCTTTTTACCATTTTGTCGCCGTCTGCCTCTTCGTAATATATATTGACAAATGTGCCGACCATAACACGCGGATTTTCGGGATCTTTATTAAAGAAATCAAGATCGCTCTTCCCTTTTTCTCCTAAAACAAAGGTGTATTTTTCATCGCCAACCGCTACTTTCATTTTTTTATCATTTAAAAAAGTGATCGCACCCTGAACTCCCGGCTCTTTTCCCGGCAGCACCTGACCTTCTAAATTAGCGATTTCGGGGTTTGGAGTTGCCTTAGGTCCTCCGCTTGATGCACATCCGCTAAAAATTACAGATGCCGTAATTATTGTACATAAAAATAATGCAACCTTTTTCATTCAACCTCTACCTCCGTTAATTTTAATCTGCAAGATTTTATAATAATAAGTTATTATATAGCTTAAAACATAATCATATATTACAAATACCACCTCAGCCGCCAAAACAACCCACGGAAGATAGTTTAGTACAAGCCTAACTATTGCCGACTCTGCACTCGGAAGAAAAAATGCTTTAAAAACTATATATCCCAAAATTAAAAACAAGTTAAACACTATTAGTTTTACAAGCCACTCTGCGCTTCGTCTGTTTAATCGTTCTATAAACATTTTTACAATTGGATAATATCCTAAAAAAACTACATATATAATTACCAGCATTTTTTTAGGTATTAAAAGCAACGACAAAATGCTTACACCTAAATAGTGAATAATGCCGTATTTGGGTCCGTATTCAGCAACGGTAATCGCACCGAATACCGAGGTTAGCGCAAGCATAGATATTCTGGCAGTAGGCACAATTGATGCCCCGAACAGACAAACTATTGCAAGTGCCATTAAAATTGAGGAAAATGCCATTTTTTTTGCCATTTTAACCCTCCGTTATTAACAACAGGATATAAGGTCGCCGCCCATACATTCACAGCAGCAATCTGCGCATATCAAGCTCTGACAGCAATCACACGCACTGGTATTTCCACCGTTCATTCCGTATCCCACATTGCGATAACGCTGTGTTTGTGATACATAATTGTTAAGCGCAGCTCTGTATTCAGGATTTGCAGGGTCCATATTTACAGCCTGACGAATAAAATTAAGTCCTTGCTGATGCCAGCCTTTTCTCATAAAAATACTGCCCTTTAGAAAAAACCACTCTGCTGTTCTGTTGCCCATGGCATCAAGCTGCACTTCTGCTTCGTGAATGTTCCCCATTTGAATAAGGTTTCTTATCTGAGAAAACTCACCCACTCCGCCAGATGAATATGACGAACGACCGTAACTGCCTCCGCTATATCCACCGTTTTGCGTTCCCTGACCTGTAAGCTGCTCGTATGCCTCGTTTATTTCTTTAAACTTTTCCTGCGCCAAATCTGCAAGCGGATTATTAACATAGTTATCGGGATGGTATTGCTTAGCAAGCTTTCTGTAGGCTTTTTTAATTTCCTCCTGAGAAGCTCCCTTGCTTATTCCAAGCACCTCATATGGATCTTTCATTTATTTCTTTCTCCTTTGTTTTATCCGAACCAAATACCCTTTCTACACTCTCTGTAAGTCCCAGAAAAATAATATTATCAAGTATTGGTCGGTTTCTTTTTATATTAAGTAATTGATAGCTGTTTGATATTTCGCTTAATGTAAACATAAGCGACTGGTGCACCGCTTCTGCATCGACTGCATCGCTTGAGAGCAAAAACGGATTAAAGCTTTTTTCTTTTTTATCTTTTTCCATATCCTCATAGGCATCCATTATATATATAAATCTGCCAAGACCGTATCCGATATGCGATAAAATTCGTTTTTGCGTTTCATCGGTGTTGGGCGATGCACCAAACACCTCTTTTAAAATTTCGCCAAACTCATTTGCTAAGCGGTCTGTTTCGGCACAATTTTCGCGCTCTAATTTTGATAAATTCAAAAGATGCATTTGCACCTTTTGCAAAAGTTCGGGATTTTTCTTTTTAATCTTTCGTTTAGCTCGTAAAAAAAGAGGCAGACACAAAAGTGCCTTAAATGAGTGCTCATCGCGCCAGTCATCTTTTAATTTAGCATAGCTTAAAATGACATTTACATCTGCCGAATAAGACAGCGCATCTGATGTCTGCGCAATCGGCTTTTTTCGGTGTGGACTTACTATGCATCGTTGGGGCGAAAGCTTTGTATCTACATCGCAAATCGATGAAAGTAAAAGAGCTAAAAATGTAACATCATAGCTTAATCCCATCCGCGAGGCAAAGCCGTATTCTTTTTTTAGGCTTTTGCAAAGTCCGCAATAATACGAGCGAAACAAGTTATATTCGCGCACTTTTAGCTCGTCTTTGCAAATTCTGATGTAACCAAACACGGTTTTCCTCCCGTCATTTTTTATACATTTTATATTGTATCATATATATTATAAAATATAAATCACTAATTTGTTAATTATTTTTAAACATTATGATTTTCTTTTTTGCATATGATATGCCGCCTTTAAAAGCCATTTTTCAGGCAAAAACCTCTCTAAAATCCGTGCCGCTTTCATCATAAAACCAGGAATTATTACAAGTTTTTTCGAAAACATACCCTTTACTGCGACTTTGGCTACCGCGCGGCTTTCTAATCCTTTTACACTGAATTTTACATTTGCAGTTTTATCAAACTCGGTACGCACAGGCCCTGGGCACAAAACACTTATTGATATTTTACTTTTTTGTCTTTTTAGTTCCTCGTATATCGCTTCTGAAAGGCGCAGAACATATGCCTTTGTTGCATAATACACCGAGAGTAACGGACCGGGCAAAAATGCCGCAGATGATGCAACATTTAGGATATATCCTGAGTCTTTTTTCATAAAATCTTTTAAAAACAGCTTGGTTAAAATGTGGACTGCCCGTATATTTACGTCAACCATTTCAAGCTCACGGTCTAAATCGCTTTCAGAGAAAAAGCCGAACAAGCCAAAGCCTGCATTGTTAACCAAAATATCAATATCCATCGGCTTTACTGTTTCGTAAAGTCGCATACATTCTTCTTTTGATGATACATCGCAGGTTATAACATCGGTTTTAACCTTTAGCTCATCAGCAAGCTCATTTAATCTGTCAGTTCTGCGGGCAACCAATATAAGCTCAATGCCGCGTTCAGATAATTCACGAGCAATATCGCGCCCTATTCCTGAGCTTGCACCGGTAATAAGTGCTTTCATTTATATCAACTCCATTAACCCGAATACTGCTCGAGCAGTTCTTCTTTCATTTTCCAGAGTTTCGGCGATAAATCGACATAATATTTATGCGGATTTTCAAAACGTTTAACCTCGTCCCACAGCTTGTTTATCTGCTCTGCACAATAATTTTTAAGCTCGTGAACATCAGGGCTTTCATAAACACATTTACCCTTTTCAAATAGCTGTACCATCAGCTTTTTGGCATGGAAATTGGTAAGTTTTTTTCTTTTCCAGGTATGGTCAGGGTCAAATATTTCATAAGGCTTAGATTCGTCAATTTCTTCATCATAAAGTGCTATAACGTCTGCAACAGCCTCTCCGCTTTCGTTTGAATACAAACGGAAAAGTTGTTTAAATCCCGGATTTGTTATTTTAGTTGTGTTTTCGCTTATTTTAATTCTGGGCACAATTTCGCCGTTTGACTCGATTGCCGCAAGCTTGTAAACACCACCGAAAACAGGAGAAGAAAGCGAGGTTATAAGTCTTTCGCCAACACCGAAGGAATCAATTTTTGCACCTTGCATCAAGGTATCACGAATGATATACTCATCAAGTGAATTGGATGCTGTAATTTTGCAATCGGGATAACCTGCATCATCAAGCATTTTACGCATTTTTTTGGTAAGATATGCGATATCACCTGAATCAATACGAACTCCCTTAGGGCGACAACCTAACGGTTTTAACACCTCATCAAACACACGGATAGCATTCGGAATACCCGATTTTAATACATTGTATGTATCTACAAGCAGGATACAGTTATCGGGATATACCTCGGCATACGCACGGAAAGCATCATATTCAGAATCAAAAAGCTGAACCCAGCTGTGAGCCATTGTGCCAAGTGCAGGAATGCCGTAATCGCGGTCTGATATTGTGCAGGCAGTTCCGCTGCAGCCTGCAATATATGCTGCACGTGCACCAAGCATTGCTCCGTCATAACCCTGTGCTCTGCGTGAGCCGAACTCCATTACGGCACGACCGTCTGCTGCACGTACTATGCGGTTAGCCTTAGTTGCAATTAACGATTGATGGTTTATTGTTAAAAGTATCATCGTTTCGATAAACTGCGCCTGAATAACAGGCCCCCTTACCATTACGATAGGCTCTTGCGGAAAGATAGGAGTTCCCTCGGGAACCGCCCAAACATCGCAGGCAAACTCAAAGTTTTTAAGATAGTCTAAAAACTCTTCGCTAAAGAGTTTTTTAGAACGCAAATAGCGGATGTCTTCCTCATCAAAATGCAGGTTTTTAAGATAGTCTATGAGCTGTTCTACTCCCATCATAATGGCAAAGCCGCCATCATCGGGAATTTTGCGGAAAAACATATCAAAATAAGCTATTCGGTCACGAAAGCCTTTTTCAAAATATCCGTTAGCCATTGTAAACTCATAAAAGTCTACCAGCATTGTAAGATTTATATTTTCTACCATATTACCATCAACCTTTCGGAATAATTACCATTATTATACATCATTTGTTTTGTTTTATCTACTAAATTCTTAAAAAATTTATAATTTAGCATTTTTTATCGCACTAATCATATAAAGTGAGCCAACCGCAAAAACAGTTCCGTTCTCTCCCGCAAGTTCGACCGCTTTTTTAAGTGCTTCTGTATTGTCAGATATTGCATATCCTTCTTCAAACATATCCTTTGACATTTCTAAAAGCTCCTCAGCACTTTCGGCACGCGGATTTAAAACCGTTGTAAATACAACTGTTTTTATTTTCTTTGATAACTCAAAAAGTGCCGCACGGCAATCCTTATCCTTCATCATACCGACAACACAAACTGCATTTTTGCTATCGGCAAGCATTAATGCAGATTGCAAAAATGCCCTCATCCCGTCTGGATTATGTGAACCGTCTGCAAATATGCGAGGATTTTTATGCAAAAGCTCAAGTCTGCCGCTCCAACGGGCATTATTAAGCCCGTTTTTTATATTATCTTCAGATATTTTTAATTCACCATAAGCCAACTCGCGAGCGGCAGTTATTGCCGTTACGGCATTATAAATCTGATACTGTCCGCACAGTGCCGTATTATATTTTGTGCCGCAAAAATCAAAGCTGTTTCCGCTATCGGTTATTTTGGTTTCGCTTATGGCATTAACATCGCAAACAATAAGCCTATTGTTTCTTTCTTTTGATATTTTTTCTATCACACAAAGTGCCTCTGGCTGTTGTATACCGTAACAAACGGTCGTGCCGCCCTCTTTTATTATACCGCATTTTTCATATGCGATTTTATCAATTGTATCTCCTAAATATTGTGTGTGGTCTAAGCTTAATGAGGTAATAACCGACAAAAGCGGTGTTTTTATTATATTTGTCGCATCAAATCTCCCCCCTAGACCAACCTCTAACACTACAACATCACATTTTTCCTGCTCAAAATAGCAAAATGCGGCAGCTGTTACAAGCTCAAACTCAGTAGGATATTCCTCTCCTTCTGACTCCATACGGTCTGCTGCATTTTTTACCTTTTCCATAACCTCACAAAGAGCCGAATCAGAAATATTTTTGCCGTTTATTCTTATTCTCTCATTAAATTCATACAAAAACGGAGATGTAAATAGCCCCGTCTTATATCCTGCATCAATCAAAATTTCAGATAAAAATGCGGCAGTTGAGCCTTTTCCGTTTGTTCCTGCAATATGTACAAAGCGAAGTTTATCTTGCGGATTTCCAAGCAGTTGCATTAATTTTCTTGGTTTTATAAGTCCTGCTTTTGCGCCGAATTTTTTTGAGCCACCTATAAATTTCAACAATTGCTCATATTCCATTTAAAATTCCTCCACCCTTGTACAAAAATCCTCTTATAGTCTTTTTAAGTATATCTTTTCCTTTAGATTCTGTCAAGATACGCTGTATATTTCCTTTACATTTTAAATAAAATATATTATAATAATTAAAGTACAATATATGTAAAATGGGTAAAATATGTCCATCCAGAAAGAGAGCGATAAAATGACAGACAAAATTAAAGCTTTTCATAATGAAATAAACGGAAAACAAATTACGGTAATAGGCATAGGCATAAGCAATCGACCGCTTATTCGCTATCTTGTAAAATACGGAGCAAAGGTTACCGCGTGCGACAGAAAAACCAAAGAACAATTAAGAGAGGTTTATGATGAATTTACCTCGTTAGGTGTTAATTTGGTGTTAGGCGAAAATTATATGGATAATTTAGATGCCGATATAATTTTTAAAACTCCGGGTATGCGTTTTGACCATCCTGCACTTATTGCCGCTAAAGCCAAAGGAGCAAAAATAACCTCTGAAATGGAAGTCTTTTTCGATATTTGCCCATGCAAAATGATTGCAGTTACCGGAAGTGACGGAAAAACCACAACTACTACATTAATATACAAAATGCTTCTTACAGAAGGCTACACCTGTCATTTAGGCGGAAATATCGGTACTCCTTTACTTACCAAAGCAGAAGAAATGAAGGCAGAAGATTTTGCAGTTTTAGAGCTTTCAAGCTTTCAGCTTCACACAATGAAAAAAAGCCCTGATGTGGCTGTAATTACTAACATATCTCCTAATCATCTTGATATGCACAAAGACTATCAGGAATATATTGATGCAAAAAAGAACATAATGCTTTATCAAGATTCTGAGCAGCTTGTTATTTTGAACAAAGATAACGATATTACCTCTGCTCTTGTTTCTGAGGCAAAGGGCAGCTGTCTTACATTTTCAAGAAAATCAGAAGCAGATATATGTTTAAATGAAAACTATATTGTGATGAACGAAAATAAGCTTCTTGATATAAACGAAATAAAAATTCCCGGAATGCACAATGTCGAAAACTATATGGCAGCAATTGCCGCAACGCATAAATGGGTATCGCCCGAAACGGTGCAAAAGGTTGCAACAGAATTTGGCGGTGTTGAACATCGAATCGAACTGGTCAGAACCCTTGACGGTGTACGTTATTACAACAGCTCTATTGATTCATCACCTAACCGCACAATAAACACCTTAAAGGTATTTTCAGAGCCCGTTGTATTAATATGCGGAGGAAAAGACAAGGGAATTCCCTATGACGATATAGGTCCCGCTATTTTAGAAAAGGTTAAGGCTTTAATTTTAATAGGCGCAACCTCTGATGCAATACAAGCTGCAGTAGAAAAAGCGGCTAAAGATGTAGGTATTGCTCTTGAACTGCCCATATACCGCGAAACAGAATATCTAAATGCCGTAAATCGCGCAAAAGATTGTGCTAAAGAGGGCGATGTTGTGCTTTTATCAAATGCAAGCACGAGTTTTGATATGTTTCAGAATTTTGAAGAGCGCGGCAATTTGTTTAAGGAGCTGGTATTAAACCTATGAAAAAAGAATTATTAAAATTATCTGCCTTAGGCGGAATATCAGGATTTGAAAATTCTGTTGCGCCCAAAATAATAAATCTTTTAGAAAAATATTGCGATGAGGTGTCAACCGATACATTGGGCAACATAATCGCAATTAAGCATTGCGGAAAAAAAGATGCAAAAAAAGTAATGTTAGAAGCGCACATTGACGGAATAGGTTTGATGGTAAAAGATATTGACGAAAAAGGCTTTATAACTTTTACAAATATCGGTGGTGTCGACACTCGCATACTGCCCTCTGCCGAGGTAATTGTATGCGGAAAAAAAGAGCTTTTCGGGGTTATCGGTGCTAAGCCACCTCATTTGCAAAAACCGGGTGAGGCGGACAAGCCTGCAACCATTTCAGATATGGCAATTGATGTAGGTTTAAGCTATGAAAAAGTAAAAGAGCTTGTTTCGACGGGTGATATGATATTCTTTGCCGATGGAGCAAAAAAGCTGTCGTCGAAAATAATTTCGGGAAAATATTTAGACGACCGCGCAGGTTTAATTTCTCTTTTAATCTGTATGGACGAGCTTAAAGATACAAAACTTGATTTTGATTTGGTGATTTTAGCCGCTGTTCAGGAAGAGGTTGGCTGCCGCGGTGCTAAAGCCGGAACTCACAATGTAATGCCTGATGCGGCATTTGTTGTAGATGTATGCCACGGCGATACTCCTGATAGCGGGAGCGAAAGCATTTTTAAATTAGGCAGCGGTACTGTTTTAAGTATGGGACCTAACATTCACCCTTATTTATCAAGCCTTGCAACATCTGTTGGCAAAGAAAAAAATATAAAATTTTCTCCCGACGTTGACGGTGGCGACACAGGAACTGATGCGTGGGAGGTACAGATAGCCGCAGGCGGTGTGCCTACTCTGCTTTTGTCTATTCCTTTAAGATATATGCACACAACCGTCGAAACCTTAAGTTTTGATGATGTAGACGCAACAGGAAAGCTGCTTGCCGAAACAATTAAAAAGCTGGATTTGGAGGTGCTTTCATGTTATTATCAGATTTAACACAGCTTTCAGGCGTTTCAGGAAACGAAGATGCTGTAAGAAGTTATATATATGAGCATATAAAAGATTTATGCGACGAAATCACCTTTGATTCGATAGGAAATATGACCGCCGTAATGCGCGGAACGGGAAAAAAGCGCAAAAAAGTTTTACTTTGCGCTCATATGGATGAAATAGGTATGATAACCTCTCGTATTACCGATGACGGATTTTTAAAATTTAAAACCGTTGGCGGCATAGACCCCAGAGTTATGGTGTCAAAACGCGTTTTGATAGGCAAAAATTTAACTCCCGGTGTTATTGGCTATAAGGCAGTTCATCTTCAGGAAAAGAGTGAACGCGAAACTACCGCCAAAAGCAAAAGTCTTTATATTGACATTGGCGCAAAAAACAAAAAGGATGCCGAAAAACGAGTTAAAATAGGTGATTATATAGTATTCGACTCAAGCTATCGTGAGTTTGGTGATGAGCTTATAAAGGCCCGTGCACTCGATGACCGTGCCGGATGTGCAATTTTAATGGAGCTTTGCGGTCTTCGCTTTGAATTTGATTTATATATTTGCTTTACCGTTCAGGAAGAGGTCGGTCTTCGCGGTGCAAAAATTCTTGCAAACCGCATAAATCCTGACTTGGCTTTAGTATTAGAATCGACTACTTGCTCTGATGTTTACGGAACTATGCCCGAGGACTACTCTACCGAACTCGGTAAGGGTGTGGCACTTTCGATTATCGACCGCTCAACTTATTACAGCAAAGATTTAACACAGTTTATATATAAACTTGCGCAAGATAACAATATACCTGTACAATATAAAAAAACAGCGATGGGCGGAAATGAAGCGGGAGCAATACACCTTGCCTGCGGCGGAGTTAAAACAGCCGCACTTTCAATTCCCGCACGATATATTCATTCTCCGTCATCAGTTATAAGCAAAAAGGATTTTAATTCGTGTTCTGAGCTTGTTCATCTTTTCTTAAAGGAGGCAAATAAATGCTTGAATTATTAAAAAAGCTTACGCAAACAACCGCTCCATCAGGCAGTGAGGAACGTTTGCATTCTATAATAACAGAAGAAATTAAAAACTATGTTGACGAAATTACAATCGACCCTTTGGGCAATCTTATTGCTCATAAAAAAGGCGACGGTGCTAAGGTGATGTTTGCCGCACATATGGACGAAATTGGTCTTATTGTTACCTATATCACAGATAAAGGTTTTTTAAAGGTGTCTAATTTAGGCGGGGTTTCGCCCACAACAGCTCTTCATCAAAGAGTAATTTTTGCTAACGGAACTGTCGGTGTTGTAGCTTTAGACGATACTAACGCCGACTTATCAAAAGGCATTCGTTTATCTGACCTTTACGTAGATATTGGTGCTAAAGGCAAGGCGGAAGCCGAAAAACTCGTTTCAATTGGTGATTCTGCGGCTTTTTGCGGTGATTTTTATGTAAACGGCAACACAGTTATATCAAAGGCATTAGACGACCGCTGCGGCTGTGCCGTTTTAATAAGTGCCATTAAGCAGATAAAAACTGTAAAAAACGACCTTTATTTTGTATTTACCATAAGCGAGGAATTAGGCCTTCGCGGAGCTAAAACCTCGGCATATTCCGTATCCCCCGACTATGCAGTTGCAATAGATGTAACCCGAACGGGCGATACACCGTCAAAACTTTCTATGGCGGTTAAACTGGGCGGCGGAGCTGCAATAAAAATTAAGGATAGCTCTTTTTTGGCACATCCTTATATTAAACAGCTTATGAAGGATACTTGTGAAGAATTTTCTATTCCCCATCAGTTTGAGGTTTTAGAAGCAGGCGGAACAGACTCAGGTGCTATCCACCTTACAGGCGGCGGTGTTGCAACAGGATGTATATCTATTCCCACACGATATATTCATTCCCCTAGTGAGCAGATAGATTTGCGCGATGTAGAAAGTGCCATAAATCTTACTGTAAAAATGATTGAAAAAGGATTTTAATTTTTTAAAAACAATATAGTATTGAGAGAATATTGATAACAAAAGATAACCATGGCGGAGGAAAACAAATGAGAAAAACTAAAATTGTATGTACCTTAGGACCTGCAACAGATGACGAAAATGTGTTGCGCGAGATGATGAAAAGCGGAATGAATGTTGCCCGCATCAACTTTTCGCACGGTAACTCGACTGACCAATTAGAACGAATAAAAACATTTAAAAAAGTGCGTGATGAATTAGGTCTTCCTATTGCTTTGCTTTTAGATACCAAAGGTCCTGAGATAAGAATAAAAACCTTTAAAAACGGCGAGGCAGAGCTTTCTGAGGGGCAAAAATTTACTCTTACAACCAACGATGTTGAGGGTGATAATTCAATTGTCAGCGTCACATACGAAAATATTACGCAAGATGTTCAAAAAGGTGACCGTCTGCTGATTGATGACGGTCTTATAGCTCTTGTTGCCGAACGCGTAACAAAAACAGATATTGTATGTACGGTTAAAAACGGCGGAAAACTGGGAAACAACAAAAGTATAAATGTTCCCGGTGTAATGATAAGTATGCCGTACATAAGCCAAAAAGATAAAAACGATGTTCTTTTCGGAATCGAACAGGACTTTGATTTTATTGCAGCATCCTTTGTACGCACCGCTTATGATGTTATTGAAATGCGAAAACTGTTAAACGAAAATGGCGGAAAAAACATTCAGATTATAGCAAAAATCGAAAACGGCAGCGGCGTTGAGCATATACACGAAATTTTAAGACATTCTGACGGAATTATGGTTGCCCGCGGAGATATGGGTGCAGAAATTGATTTAGCTCAGCTGCCCATTATTCAAAAGGATTTAATTCATAAGTGCTACAGAGCAGGCAAAAAAGTCATTACCGCTACACAAATGCTCGATTCAATGATTCGTAATCCGCGACCCACCCGTGCCGAGACAACAGACGTTGCAAATGCAATTTATGACGGAACAAGTGCAATTATGCTCTCGGGCGAAACCGCAATAGGAAAGTATCCGGTAGAAAGTGTACGTACAATGTCTAAAATCGCCGAGCAGACCGAGGCAGCAATCGACTATGAAAAGGCATTTGATACCGCTACCATCGACTTTGATAAAAACGTTACAAACGCAATAAGCCACGCAACCTGCACAACGGCTCACGATTTAGGTGCAACTGCAATTGTAACGGTTACTCGCTCAGGTCACATAGCGCGAATGGTATCAAAATACCGTCCTCTATGCCCTATAATTGCCCCTTGCTTTGACCCTAAGGTCTGCCGTCAGATGAATCTTTCTTGGGGTGTATGCCCTGTTCTTTCAGAAGAAAAGCAAACTACCGATGAAGTATTCGATGAGGCAGTAGAGTGTGCATTAAAAACCGGAATTGTTAAAAACGGTGATGTTGTTATAATTACAGGCGGTATGCCTGTCGGCGTAAGCGGCACTACTAATATGCTTAAGGTTCACTTAGTCGGACATACTTTAGTTAGCGGCGAGGGTATAAATCACCTTTCGGCAAGTGCAACATTGTGTGTTGTAAGCACTCTGCAGCAGGCATTATCCGATTTTAAAGACGGAGATATTATTGTTGCACACGAAACCACAAATGAATATCTGCCACTTTTAAAACGTGCAGGCGGAATTATAGTTGAAGAAAGCGGTGTAAGCTGTCATGCCGCAATTGTGGGAATGACTTTAGATATTCCTGTAATTACAGGAGCTAATGGTGCAACACGTATTTTAAAAAGCGGCACAGTAATTACAATGGATGCTAACCGCGGTTTGGTTTACAGCGGCGTAACCAAAGTTCTTTAATAAAGACTAAGGAGCATAATTATGGACTACATTTACAAAACGAAAAATGTCTGTGCCCGCGAAATAAAGTTTCATTTAGACGGTAACATAGTTACCAATATTGAGTTTATGGGCGGTTGCAACGGAAATCTAAAAGCAATAGCAAAGCTGCTTGACGGACAAACGGTTGAACATATAGTAAAAAAGCTGTCGGGCAACACCTGCGGCGGAAGACCTACCTCTTGTGCCGACCAATTGGC
>JAZOBB010000107.1:0-6305 GCA_045595745.1 Clostridia bacterium
CTTCCCCTCAAGGGGAAGGCTTTTTGTTCGTGCTAACATAGTGCACTAACCCAAAATTTATTATACATAAGGTGTTAAATTATGAAAATCATTGCACACATTAAAACCGATTTTAAAGAAAAATTCGGAATCCCAAGACAAAGCGGATTGGTAGAAAACACGCAAGGGAAAATAATATTTGAAAAGGAATATCGTGTAAAAGAGGCTTTTCGTGGCTTAGAGGATTTTTCGCATATATGGATTTTGTGGCAGTTTTCAGAGGCGGTGAGAGAAAACTGGTCACCGACTGTGCGGCCACCGCTTTTAGGCGGAAACAAAAGGGTAGGCGTGTTTGCTACACGTTCGCCTTTTCGCCCGAATCCTATAGGTCTTTCGTGTGTTAAGCTCGAAAAAATAGAGTACACAAAAAATGACGGCCCCGTTCTTTATGTGAGCGGAGCCGATATTTTAGATAATACACCGATATATGATATAAAGCCTTATCTTTCGTATGCAGATTCGCATGCTGATGCGATTGGCGGCTTTACGGAAAATTTGAACGAACGCAGTTTAAAGGTCGAAATAGAAGACGAAAAATTTTATAATATTTCTGCGCAAAAGCAAGAAGAAATTATAAAAATTCTTTCGCACGACCCGCGACCGTCATATAAAGATGACGGCAAAACTTATGGTATGAAATATAACTCGTACGAAATAAAGTTTTGCGTTACAGACGGCATTTTAACGGTTACATCTGTAGAAAACACAGATTAACTATTTTGTGTTGCCAATAAAGAATGTTTTAGCTTTAGAATATATAATCAGCAGAACACATACGCAGATTATCAGTTCAGGAATCATATATGTAGACTGATAGATAAGCGAATATATCCACGGATTTTGCCCCTCGGGGGCATATGATGCAAAAAGCACAGCTCCGCTTATAAGTGAGCTTAAAAATCTTCCGAATACACCCACGCAGCTTCCCAAAATGATGCCGGGTGTATTTTTTTTGAATAATCCTGCAATGCCTAAAAGACCAAATGCCAAAACATAGTCTAAAAGTATTGACATAGGGTGATAAATAACGCCTGATAACATAACGGAAATAGCACCGTAAAGTGCGCCTGTAATGATTCCGGATAAAGCACCGAGCCTGAATGAAATCAGCAGTATAGGAATCATAGTAAGGGCAATAGAGCCACCCTGCGGCATTTCCCATACCTTGATAAAGCTGCACACAACGGCGAGAGCAACCGCCATTGCAATTTCGGTAATCTGTCTTGTTTTTTTCATAACAATGTCTCCTTTTTCTTTTATTTACAAAACAGATGAAAAGCATAATCGGTGTTGTTAAATAAAAAAGCGTATCCGTGCGGATACGCTTTGATTGTTTTATCGTTCGTGATCCCTACGCTGGCATTATCCATATCAGGTTACAGGGTCGAAATTCTCAATTTCCTCTCAGCCTGTTTACAAGCTCCCCTTCATCTATTTTGTTTTCAAATGCATTATAGCACCAATTTAAATATTAGTCAAGACTTTTTATTGATGATGTTTTATAAATCCCAAAAACTTTGAAATTTCCATTACAACAAACGGAGTCAGAACAAGTCCTAAAGCTGCTAAATACAAGCCTACAGGAAGCGAGATAAGTCCGAATATTGTTCTTAGCGGAGTGAAAACTACCAAAGCAACTAATACGGTAGAAAGTGTAGCCGCACCGTTAAGGTTTTTGTTTGTGAATATACCTATTTTAAACAACGAACGTTCACTTCGCATATTAAAGCTCTGAACAACCTGAGAAAGAGCTAAAACGATAAATGCTACTGTCTGACCGCCCTCTAAGCAACCGGTAACGTTTTCGCCAAGCTTAAAGCCGATTAAAGAAAGTGTACCAAACATTATACCCTGAAGAACAACACGAATACCAAAGCCATGTGCAAAAATACCCTCGTTCTTCGGTTTGGGTGGCTTGTTCATAATGTTTGATTCAACTGCCTCCATACCCAGTGCAATAGCAGGAAAACTGTCTGTTACAAGGTTAATCCACAAAAGCTGCATAGAAAGTAGCGGTGTTTTGTGCCATAAGAGCATTGCCGCAAATACAGTAATAACCTCACCGATGTTTGTTCCGAGCAAGAATCCTACAACCTTTTTAATGTTTGCATAAATTCCGCGGCCCTCTCTTACAGCCTCGACAATTGTAGCAAAGTTATCGTCTGTTAAAGTCATATCTGCCGCGCGCTTAGCAACGTCGGTACCTGTAATGCCCATAGCGCAACCGATGTCTGCGGCTTTAAGTGCAGGAGCATCATTAACACCGTCACCTGTCATCGAAACAACCTGACCGCGTCTTTGCCAAGCCTTTACTATGCGGATTTTGTTTTCAGGTGATACACGTGCATAAACCGAAATGTGCTCTACAACCTCGTCAAGCTCTCTGTCTGTCATAGCATCAAGCTCTGCACCGGTTATAGCTTTGTCGCCGTCTTCTAAAATGCCTAGCTCTTTTGCGATTGCCGATGCAGTAACAACGTGGTCGCCTGTAATCATAACCGGCTTAATGCCTGCCTGACGGCAAATTCTTACCGCCTCTTTTGCTTCAGGACGAGGCGGGTCAATCATACCAACAAGTCCCATAAAGATAAGGTCTTTTTCAATCTCGTCAGATGTAAGTGTTTCGGGGATAGTATCAATCTCTTTATAAGCAACTGCCAAAACACGAAGAGCATTTTCACTCATTTTTTCGGTAATTTCTTTTGCAGTAGTCAAATCGCCGCTTATGCATCGGTCAGCCATTACATCGAATGCACCTTTTACAATAACAATGTTTTTGCCGTCAATTTTGTTTATTGTTGTCATCAGCTTTCTGTCTGAATCAAACGGAATTTCGCCAAGACGCGGATATTTTTTATTTAAGTCATCCTTAGGCATACCGTTTTTGTGAGCTGCTAAAACGATTGCAGTTTCTGTCGGGTCGCCTATATGCTGTTCGCCTTGTGCTGAAAATACAACCGAACCATCACAGCAAAGAGTGCCGTAGCTGAGAAGTTTTTTTATTTCATCACTGCAGTTGCTTGTGATATCTTCGCTTTCACCCTTACCGTCAAAGTATGCCTTAACCAAAGTCATACGGTTTTGTGTAAGTGTTCCGGTTTTATCAGAGCAGATAATAGATGCACTGCCTAAGGTTTCAACCGCAGGAAGTCTGCGGATTAAAGCATTTCGTTTAACCATTCTCTGAACACCGATAGAAAGAACAATAGTAACGATTGCGGGCAGTCCTTCAGGTATTGCCGATACAGCTAAAGATACTGCTGTCATAAATATTTCAAGAACAGGGATGCCGTTTATAGTTCCTATAATAAATATAATTAAGCAGGCAGCAAGAGCTAAAATTCCAAGATATTTACCAAGCTGTGCCAGCTTTTCCTGAAGAGGAGTCTGACCTTCTGATTCGTTATCCAAAAGGTTTGCAATTTTACCCATTTCGGTATCCATACCTGTTGCTGTAACGACAGCCGTAGCTGTTCCGTAAGTAACACTGCAGCCCGAAAAGACCATATTGGTACGGTCGCCTAAGGGCGCATCTTCTTTAACTTCGGCATTTGCATCCTTTTCGCTGGGGACTGATTCTCCCGTTAAGGCAGATTCTTCTGATTTTAAGCTTACACTGTGCAGAAGTCTTGCGTCAGCAGGGATAAAATCTCCGGCTTCTAATCTTATGATATCGCCGGGTACTAAAAGAGATGCATCAATAACCTTTTCCTCGCCGTCACGGATTACACGTGCGTGCGGTGCAGACATATTTTTTAAGGCATCGAGTGCTTTTTCTGCCTTGCTTTCTTGCATTACACCCATAATTGCGTTTAAAATAACAATTAAAAGAATTAAAACAGGCTCGAAAAACTCTTTGGGATTGCGCTCAACGCAGGCAATAACAAACGATATTGCTGCTGCAACAAGCAAAATAAGAATCATAACATCTTTAAACTGCTCGGCAAAGCGTTGTAAATTAGTTTTTTTCTTTTTTTCTTTTAATTTGTTAGGACCAAATTTTGCACTCAGTTCGGAAACCTGATTTGAAGTGAGTCCCGACACAGCATTTGTTTTAAGCTCTCTTAAAACAAATTCTTTTGATTGATTGTGGAATAACAATTTAACTCCTCCTTATTTTTTAAAATAAAAAAACTCAAGTATAACTTTGCTATACTTGAGTATGTATCCTTATTTTACGACTCGCGTATAGGTTTTATACATGAGTCTCGCATATTAAAGCAAGCCAGACCAAAAGGCCATGATGTTGACTTGCTGCGTATAATAAATACGCTTGCTACTCCCTCACAGGAACTTTATTTTTTTACATATTATAGCATTTAAAAGAAGAATTGTCAAGCGAATTTGTCAAAAATATATGAATCTTAAACATAATGGTATTTTTAATTGATTTCTGCATTAATTTGGTTTATAATCTTATATGTAAATAAAATCAGAGGGGAGACAAGGCGGCTTTTAGCCGCGATTTTTATGAAAATTTTTCAACCAAAGCTTTTTTATTCATTAAAACATTATGATGCAAAGCAGCTGTCTAAAGATATTATTGCCGGAATCATCGTTGCAATTATTGCACTTCCGCTTTCTATTGCTCTTGCGATTGCATCGGGGGTATCACCCGAGCAGGGACTTTATACTGCAATAGTAGCAGGATTTGTTATTGCATTTTTAGGCGGCAGTAATGTTAATATATCAGGCCCTACAGCGGCATTTGCAACAATAGTTGCAGGGATAGTTGCTCAGTTCGGAACGGGCGGACTTGTAATAGCTACTATTATGGCAGGTATAATGCTTGTTTTAATGGGTGTTTTAAAATTTGGTGCACTTATAAAATACATACCCTATACAATTACAACGGGATTTACCTCGGGTATTGCACTTACAATTGTAATAGGTCAGCTTAAAGACTTTATGGGGCTTACTTTTGCAGAAGGCACACACGCGGTCGAGACAATGGAAAAGCTGTCTGCGGTTATTGACTCGATTGCCACAATTAACTGGCATTCTATTATAGTTGGTGCGGTAGGCTTAGTTGTTTTAATTGTATGGCCTAAAATCAATAAAAAAATCCCCGGCTCATTAATTGCAGTTATTGTCGGAGTTTTAATGGTTAAGTTTTTACCGCTTAATGTAAACACAATTGGTGATTTATACAGCATATCACGTGAGCTTCCTAAGCTTTCGGTTCCTGCATTTGATTTTGCCACTATTGGTGAGCTTTTGCCAAGTGCATTTACAATTGCTATTTTGGCGGCTATCGAATCGCTTTTGTCTTGTGTGGTATCTGACGGAATGATAAACGATAAGCATAATTCAAATACCGAGCTTATCGCTCAGGGTGCAGGTAACATTTTTTCGGGACTGTTTGGCGGCATTCCTGCAACCGGAGCTATTGCAAGAACAGCGGCTAACGTTAAAAACGGCGGACGTACACCGATTGCCGGCATAGTTCACGCGTTGGTGCTTT
Source organism: Clostridia bacterium (assembly GCA_045595745.1). Taxonomy (GTDB): domain Bacteria; phylum Bacillota; class Clostridia; order UBA1381; family UBA9506; genus RGIG1666. The sequence continues at coordinate 5,504 of JAZOBB010000107.1, forward strand.
TACTTATTTTGGTTGTGTTAATGCCTTATGCGGCTTGGATTCCTATGCCGATAATCGCTGCCATTTTGTTTATGGTTGCATACAATATGAGTGAATGGAGACATTTTGTTGAAATCTGCAAAACCGCTCCGAAAAGCGATATAGCGGTATTGGTTGTAACCTTTGTGCTTACTGTGGTATTTGATTTGGTGGTTGCTATTGAAGTCGGTCTTTTAGTAACAGTTATACTGTTCTTAAAGAGAATGACGGATGTTACGCATATCCGCACATGGCATCAGGGAGATAAAGACCTTACAGACGAGGGCAGATTAAAGGTAATTCCGCCAAAAACTCAGGTATATGAAATAAACGGACCTATGTTCTTTGCAACATCTGATAAATTTGCCGAGATTCCTGTTTCTGACGACATAAAGGTAATAATTTTAAGAATGAGAAACATTCCTGCACTTGATATTTCTGCACTTCGTGTAATGTCATCGCTTTACGAGGACTGCAAAAAGAGAAATATAACAGTGCTGTTTTCCCACGCAAACAAACAGCCTGTTTCGGTTATCAAAAAGGCTGGACTTTATGAAAAAGTCGGTGCAGAAAACTTTGTAAGCAATATTGACGAGGCTTTGGCGCGTGCTGAAAAAATTGTAATGGAATAAATTTCCAAAAATATTTTATAAAAGTACTTGACAACGTATTATCTATGTGTTATAATACTCAAAGTCGAGTATATCGCGGGATGGAGCAGTCCGGTAGCTCGTCGGGCTCATAACCCGAAGGTCGGTGGTTCAAATCCGCCTCCCGCAACCAA
>JAZOBB010000108.1:0-9000 GCA_045595745.1 Clostridia bacterium
TGGATAAAAATGAGCAAAACACAACGAGCTGACATAGTATAACAATTAAATAAGAAAAAAATAAATTTTTATCTTGAAAAATCTGTATTGTTGTGTTAAAATACTATATTTGTAAGGAATAATTAAAGACTATGATGAAGCAAAGTAGGCTCGCACTACCTAATAAAGAGAGGATTTCTCATCGGCTGAAAGGGAATCCGGTTAAGGCGATAACCGAAATTTCACTTCGGAGTTGCACAGCTGAAGCCTGAGTAGGCTGTGACGATTAGCAGGCGTAAGCTGCATTTGAGTGCTCTGCTTTTGCAGAGAATCTGGGTGGTACCGCGGATGGCACAGCCGTTCGTCCCTTTTCGGGACGGACGGCTTTTATATTTTGCGTCTCGTAAAAAAGTATCTGGGGCTAGCCCCGTAAAAGAGCGGCAACCTTGCCGCAAGAAAGGAATGAATTTTATTATGAAAGAGCAGCTTTTAAAAATAGCTGAAGAAGCAAAAAACGTACTTTCTGCTGCTACGACAGCGACAGAGCTTGAGGATGCCCGTGTTCGTTTCCTCGGTAAAAAGGGTGAGCTTACTGCCGTTCTTCGCGGAATGGGTCAGCTCTCAGCCGAAGAACGTCCTGTAATCGGTCAGGTGGCAAACGAGGTTAGAGGACAAATTGAAGAATTAATCGAAAGCAAAAAAACTGCTGTTTTGGCTCAAGAACGCACCGCAAAACTCGCTTCTGAAAAAATTGACGTTACAATGGCAGGCAAAAAGCCGACTTTAGGCAAACGTCATCCGTTAACAGCAGTATTGGACGAGGTTAAAGAAATCTTTATCGGTATGGGCTTTTCTATCGCAGAGGGACCCGAAGTAGAGCTTGACTATTATAACTTCGAGGCATTAAATATCCCTAAAGACCATCCTGCACGTGATACACAGGATTCTTTCTACATTTCTGACAGTGTGGTTCTGCGTTCACAAACATCGCCCGTTCAGGTGCGTGTTATGGAACAGCAAAAGCCACCGCTTCGCATAATTTCTCCCGGTCGTGTGTACAGAAGTGACGCAGTTGACGCAACACACTCACCTGTTTTCCATCAGATTGAGGGTTTGGTTGTTGACAAAGGCATTACCATGGCAGACCTTAAAGGAACTTTAGAAACCTTCTTAAAAACCTTGTACGGCCCTGAGGCAAAAATTCGCTTAAGACCGCACCACTTCCCTTTTACCGAGCCAAGTGCCGAGGTTGACGTTTCGTGCTTTGTGTGCGGCGGAAAGGGTTGCCGTGTATGTAAGGGTGAAGGCTTTATCGAAATTTTAGGCGCAGGTATGGTTCATCCTAAGGTTTTAGAGCGTTGCGGAATCGACCCGAATGTATATAGTGGCTTTGCATTTGGTCTTGGTTTAGAACGTGTGGTTATGCGCCGTATGAATATTGATGACTTAAGATTGTTCTACGACAACGACTTAAGATTCTTAAAGCAGTTCTAAGGGAGGTAAAAAACGATGAAAATACCAATGAGTTGGCTTAATGATTATACAGATATTTCGGGCATTACTCCCGAAGAATATAACCACGCCCTTACTATGACAGGCTCTAAAGTTGAGGGTGTTGAAAATATCGGTGACGAGGTGCAAAATGTTGTAACAGCAAAAATTCTGTCAGTTGAGCAGCACCCTGATGCCGATAAATTAAAGGTTTGCCAGGTTGATACCGGCAGCGAAACCATACAGATTATTACCGGTGCAGATAATGTAAAGCCTGGTCAGATTGTGCCTGTTGCTTTAGACGGAGCAATTCTTCCCGGCGGTATGAAAATTAAAAAGGGTAAACTTCGCGGTCTTCCTTCAAACGGTATGATGTGCTCATACGAAGAAATCGGAATGACAAAAGAGGACTTTCCCGATGCTGAATACGGCATACTTATTTTAGACGAAAATCTGCCTTTAGGCAAAGATATCCGCGAGGTTTTCGGCTTAGACGAAAACATTGTTGAGTTTGAAATTACATCAAACCGCCCTGACTGCTTGAGTGTAATCGGGTTAGCACGTGAAACGGCAGTTACCTTTGACCGCCCGTTTAATGTAAAAACTCCCGAGGTTAAGGGCGCAGATGGTGATATAAACGACTACATCAAAATTGATGTTAAAGACACCGAAATATGCAAACGCTACAGCGCAAAGGTTGTTAAAAACGTTAAAATCGGTCCGTCACCTAAATGGATGGTTGACCGCTTAAAGGCTTGCGGCATTCGCTCAATCAATAACATTGTAGACATTACTAACTATGTCCTTTTAGAATATGGTCAGCCGATGCATGCATTTGACTTAAGCTTTTTAGATGGCGCACAAATCAACGTTCGCCGTGCAGCAGACGGCGAAGAAATGGTTACCTTAGACGGAGAGCAAAGAAAGCTCGACAGCTCAATGCTTGTTATCTGCGATGCTAAAAAACCGGTTGCTGTTGCAGGTGTTATGGGTGGCGAAAATTCTGAGGTTAAAGAAGATACAAAAACAATACTTTTTGAATCTGCAAACTTCTTCGGCACAAGTGTAAGAAGAACCGCACAAAAGCTGGGTCTTCGTACCGAAAGCTCTGCAAGATACGAAAAAGGTCTTGACCCGAACAATACCGAGCCTGCACTCCTTCGTGCATGTGAGCTTGTGGAAATGCTCGGCTGCGGCGAGGTTGTCGGTGGATGGATTGATATTAACAACGCAGAAGAAAAGCAAAACAGAATTCCGTTCGATGCTGATAAAATCAACAATTTCTTAGGCTGCGATGTCAGCCGTGACGATATGGTTAAAACTCTTACTGCTTTAGGCTTTACCTTCGACGGCGGCGATGTAATTTCTCCGTCATTCCGCGCAGATGTTGAAGGCTTTGCCGATGTAGCTGAAGAGGTTGTACGTATTTTCGGATACGATAAAATCCCGTCAACCTTAATGCGCAGCGAAACTGTTGCGGCAGTTAAAACACGTTCTCAGATGGCAGAAGATAAAATTAAAAATATCCTTACCGCTTGCGGAATGTACGAAATTATAACTTACAGCTTTACAAATCCGAATCTTTTTGACAAGCTGTGCATTCCTGCTGACAGCGAGCTTAGAAATGTTGTTAAAATCTCAAACCCCTTGGGTGAAGAAAACTCAATTATGAGAACAACAGCTCTTTCATCTATGATGGAGACCTTAGCACGTAACGCAAACTTTAAAGCAAGCGAGGCAAGACTTTTTGAGCTGGCAAAAATTTATCTGCCGGTTGAGGGCGAGCTTTTACCTGACGAACAACAAGAAATTGTTTTAGGTATGTTCGGCGGATGCGATTTCTATGACTTAAAAGGAATCATCGAGGCTCTCTTAGACGGAATGAATGTTGCAAAATACCGCTTTGTTCCTCTAACAGATGACCCGACCTTCCATCCGGGACGTGCAGCTGCTTTAATGATAGGCAACAAGCAGGCAGGTGTTTTAGGTCAGATTCATCCGCAGGTTTGCGATAATTATGATATGTCGGGCGAAGTGTATGCCGCACAAATCAGTTTTGAGGCAGTATTGGCGGCTGCAGCTGACGAAAAGCAGTATAAGCCGTTGCCGAAATATCCTGCTGTTGTACGTGACCTTGCAATTTTGGCAGACGAAAATGTTTTGGCTGCCGATGTTGAAGAAATTATCAAGAAAAAATCTAAAAACTTATTTGCAGGCTTAATATTATTCGATGTATATCAGGGCAAGCAGGTGCCGGAGGGCAAAAAATCCATGGCATATTCGCTCACTCTTCAGTCAGATGAAAAAACCCTGACCGATGAGGATACAAGCAAAACCGTTCAGGAAATTTTAGATGCGTTAAAGGATAAATTAGGAGCAGAATTAAGATTGTAATGGAGGAACTATGGAACAAACAATAATAACTCCAACAAAGCTTTCAGGCAGAATAACTGTGCCGCCGTCAAAAAGTGCGGCACACCGTCTGCTTATTTGCGCTGCACTTGCAAAGGATAAAAGCCTTGTTAAAAATGTAGCTTTATCTCAGGATATTTCTGCTACAATTTCTGCAATGCGTGCACTTGGCAGTACAATATCCGAATGTGACAACGGCTTTGTTTGCTCCTCAAACGAATATAATATTAAAAACGAGCCGACACTTATTGATTGCTCTGAGTCAGGTTCAACACTTCGTTTTTTAATTCCCATAGCACTTGCTTTTGGCGGTAGTTTTCGTTTTACAGGTCGTGGCAGATTACTCTCTCGTCCGCTTGATGCTTACTATAAAATTTGCGACGAAAAGGGCATTAAATACGAAAAACGCGAAGACGAAATTTTATTTAGCGGGAAGCTTACAAGCGGCGAATATTCACTTGAAGGCAATGTAAGCTCTCAGTATATATCAGGACTTTTATTTGCCCTGCCGCTTCTTTCGGGCGACAGTACGATTAAAATCACCACTCCTTTAGAATCGGCAGGATACATTGATATGACACTTTCTGCCTTAGTTGATTTCGGCATTAAAGTCGAAAACCGCAACTATCAGGAGTTTTTTATATCAGGCGGTCAAAGCTATAAATCACACGATTGTACCGTTGAGGGCGACTATTCCCAGGCGGCATTTTATCTTGTTGCAAATGCCTTAGGCTCTGATGTAACTTTAGATGGACTTAATTCAGCATCAGTTCAGGGCGATAAAGAAATTATTAGTATTATAAAAAAGATGGGCTCACCGCTCTCGGCAATTGATATTGACGTAAGCCAGATTCCTGACTTAGTACCCATTTTGGCAGTACTTGCAACACAAGCTGACGGCACAACCCGTCTTTATAACGCGGCACGGCTAAGAATAAAAGAAAGCGACCGCTTAGCCTCAACCACACGAGAGCTTAAAAAATTAGGCGCAGATATAACTGAGCTTTCTGATGAGCTTATAATTCGTGGTAAAACCAAGCTTACAGGCGGTGTATGCGATGCTCATAACGACCACAGAATTGCTATGATGCTGGCAATCGCGGCGACTGTAGCGCAGAGCGAAGTTACAATAAACGGCTCAGATTGTGTGAAAAAATCTTACGGAAACTTTTGGCAGGATTATTCTGCATTGGGAGGAAAAATATATGGCTGATTCATTCGGAAAGCTGTTTAGGGTTTCAATATTCGGCGAGTCTCATTCTGCAGCTATCGGTGCGGTTATAGATGGTGTACCGTCAGGCTTAGAGCTTGATTTAGAAGAAATTGGCAGAGAAATGCGCCGTCGTGCACCTGGTCAGAATAATTTGTCTACCCCGCGTAAAGAGGCAGATTTACCCAACATCGTCAGCGGATTTTTCGAGGGAAAAACAACCGGAACACCTCTTTGTGCAATTATAGAAAATACTAATACCCGTTCAAAAGACTACGAGTCTGACCTTTTGCGTCCTGCCCATGCTGACTATACCGGCAAAATTCGTTACAGCGGCTTTAATGACTATCGCGGCGGAGGGCATTTTTCAGGCAGACTTACAGCTCCTTTAGTTTTTGCAGGTGCAATTGCCAAACAGTATTTAGCAAAAGAAGGCATCAAAATATGTGCTCACTTATCAAGCATCGGCGACATTTGCGACGACACGTTTGATATGTGCCGCATAGAAGAAAATACAATTAATGCAATTAATACACACGAATTACCCGTAATAAACGAAAGTATAATTGAAAAAATGAAGAATACCATTCTTTCTGCCAAAGACGATTGCGATTCGGTTGGCGGAACAATCGAGTGTGCCGTAATCGGAGCTAAAGCAGGGCTTGGCTCTCCATTTTTTGAATCTGTCGAAAGCCGTATGGCATCAATGATATTTTCTGTGCCTGCAGTTAAAGGCATAGAGTTCGGCGCAGGCTTTAACATAAGCAAAATGCGCGGAAGCGATGCAAACGACAGCTTTTACACAGACGGTGATAAAATCTTAACCACAACAAACAACAACGGAGGCATAAATGGCGGAATAACAAACGGTATGCCGATTGTCTTTCGCACAGCTATAAAGCCCACTCCATCGATTGCTAAAGAGCAGGACACAGTTAATATAAAAGAAATGTCAGATTGCAAAATGAGCATACACGGCAGACACGATCCGTGCATTGCTCACCGTGCCGTATGCGTTGTTGAGGCGGCGGCAGCAATCGTTATGGCTGATTTGGTTTTGGAGGCTAAAACCTATGGCAGATAAAACAAAACTTGACGAATTAAGAGAAGAAATTAACCGAATTGACAAAGAGATTATAAAGCTGTTCGAAGAAAGGATGACGGTCTCTTTTAAAGTCGGAGATTATAAAAGGGCAAATAATATGCCCGTATTTGTGGCAGAGCGCGAAAAAGAGGTACTTAAAACCCGTCGCAGCTGGCTAAAAAATTCCGATTATGGTGCGGCAGCTGAGGAGCTTTTTGATTGCATAATGGCACTTTCGCGTTCTCTTCAGCAAAAAACAGCAGGCTCACCCAGCTACGAGGCAAAAGAACCTTTAAAAAATCCCCGTGTAGCATACAGCGGAGTGCCCGGCTGCTATGCCGAAGAAGCAATGAAAAAATATTTCGGTTTTGATTGTCAACCTGTTCCGACTGCATCGTTTGACGCAGTATTTGAGGCATTAAAAAACGGTGATGCCGACTATGGTGTTGTCCCTGTCGAAAATACATCAACCGGGGCAATTGATGACGTATTAGATTTACTGGCATCCGGCGGTCTTTACACGGTAGGACAAACAGTAATCGAAATTAACCATTGCCTTTTAGGAACACAGGATTCAGATATTTCTGATATACGCGAGGTATATTCTCATGCTCAGGGCCTAGCTCAAAGCAGAGATTTTCTGCAGTCATTGCCAAATATCAAGCAAATTCCTGTATCTAACACAGCTTTAGCGGCAAAGCTCGTCAGCGAAGAAGGCGACCGAGAAAAAGCGGCAGTTGCCAGCGAGCATGCGGCAAATTTATATTCGCTAAAGGTATTAGCAAAAGGAATTAACCGCAAAGAGCACAATCACACACGATTTGCTGTAATTGGCAGAAATCTCGAAATAGCTGATGATGCCGATATTGTCAGCATTGCCTTTACCTTAAAGCACGAAAGCGGAACACTAAAAAGAGCCATTTCGCAGTTTGCATCGGCAGGATTAAACCTTTTGCATATAGAGTCAAGACCGCTTTTAGATAAAAATTTTGAATATTTGTTCTTTATTGATTTTAGCGGCAATCTTAAAAATCCAAAGGTCGCAGATGCTTTAGAAAAAGTTAAAAGCGAATGTCTTACAATGACGATTTTGGGGAATTATAAAGCAAAATAGAAACAAAGGTTGGTTTTAACGTGAAAAACAAAAAAAACATAGTATTAATCGGTATGACCGGATGCGGAAAAACTACGGTCGGACGGTCACTTTCATACCGTTTAAAAATGCCTTTTATAGATATGGATTCTCAAATTGAAAAAAAAGCAGGTATGTCGATTCCTCAAATATTCGAGACAGAGGGCGAAGAGGGCTTCAGACAGCGCGAAACACAAATTGCCGAAAAAATGAGCCACGAAAAAGGCACCATAATATCAACCGGCGGCGGAATTGTTATGCGCGAAGAAAATATGCAATATTTAAAACAGAATGCGGTTGTTGTTTATATAAACCGCAGTGTTGATGATATCACAAAAAACTTGCGTATGGAAAAAAGACCTATGCTAAAGGGCAAAACCGACACATTGTATCCAATGTATGAAAAGCGTCATCCGCTTTATTTAAAATACTGCGATATTGAAGTAATTAATGACGGCGACTTTTTTAGTGGTGTAGAAAACGTGATGAATTCCGTTAAAGACCTGATTTAATTTGTATCTGCTATTGACTATTTTAGCAGTACGTGCTAAAATAAATATGGTTTTGTTTTAGGGCGGGGTGAAAATCCTCACCGGCGGTAATGAGCGAAAGCTACAAGTCCGAGAGCCTTTTTAGGTTGAGCAGGTGCGATTCCTGAACCGACGGTTACAGTCCGGATAAAGAAACAAGGCACTTTTTGTGCATATATGCTCCCTATAAAAAGCATGGGGAGCTTTTCCTTTTTACAAAGCCTCATTAAAATCATGGAGGTATTAACGTGAAAAATCACGTTAATGCCTACGGCGGAATTTATTGCACCGCCGAACTTTCGTGCCTTTCGGGCACGAAACGGCGATGTGCACAATTTCCATCATACGCCTTATCTGCCCACGACGAGAAGCGTGTGTATTTTTAATTACTATTTGTGGGCAGAAAGGCTATGGAAATTTTTATGAAAAACATCAACACAGCAAGAAAACTGACAACAATGGGACTTTTAGCGGCGGTATCAGTAATTTTGGTTTATTTTATCCACTTCCCTCTTTTGCCTGCCGCACCGTTTTTAGAGTACGACCCGGCAGATATTCCGATTTTTATCTGTACGTTTTTATTCGGACCTTTAGGCGGATTGCTTTTAACAGTGGTTGTAAGTTTAGTTCAAGGCCTCACTGTAAGTGCTCAAAGCGGAATTATAGGCATTTTAATGCACATTTTTTCAACCGGCTCTTTTGCTTTAGTGGCAGGATTTATCTATAAGAAAAAACGCACAAGAAAATCAGCTATGCTGGCACTTTTAGCAGGAGTTTTAGTAATGGTGCTAACCATGTGTGTGTGGAATATTATCTTTACTCCCATATTCAGCGGTATGCCTCGCCAAGCTGTTATTGCGATGCTGCCCACTGTAATTATTCCGTTTAATCTTATTAAAAGCGGAGTAAATGCTATAATAACTGCAATAATTTATAAAAAAATATCGGGCATTGTGTTTAAAGAAAAGCTGCCCGAAAATATACAAATGTAAAACATAAAATAGCGGTGCTTTAAAGCACCGCTCAGACTGTCGAAAAAGTCGTTCCACCGCAAGTAACACGTCGTTATATTTGAATTAAGAACTAAAATTTTAAAAAGTTTATTATATATAAAACCACGCGTCTTTTATTGAAAAAGCGCGTGGTTGCTTGCTTTTTACGA
>JAZOBB010000109.1:0-10657 GCA_045595745.1 Clostridia bacterium
TCTTTATGAATGTGAACGAATTTATCACACCGTATGCTAAAGCACCCATAAAGAACAATACAAATATATCTAGCGAAGATGTTTTTAATTTAAAGTTTCTGTCGGTTAACATTTTTAAAACTAACGACACGACACATAAAATACTCATGCCCGCTAAAATGGTTGTAGGTAGTACTGGTGAACCGATTACCGTAAGAAAAACACCAAGCTCTAAGTATTTTATAACCAGCAATGCTCCGAACAAACCACCTACTAATATCACAAATATCTTTAAAGGCAACAAAACTGCTAATGCACCACAGCATATTCCTACGAATGTTCCAAAGAGCATTCCACTCGCAACGATGTCTTTATCCTGCAAAAACAGTCTGCTTGATTCTTTTTTTACCTCACAGAACAAGCCACCGAAATTTCTTAAAAATGCACTTCCTTTAAAAAGCGATTTCGGACTGCGGTTAATCAATATCATAAGCACTGCAAAAATCAGCACAGCTCCGCATAGTAAAAGTAGCATTATGTTTATTCCGTTTATTATTGTGCTAAGTATTGCAAACGTAACAACAAAGAAAAACAAAATTACACCATATATACGTATGCTTACAAGCTCCCAGTTGTTTGCAAGTCTTAAAATGCTACTGCTTTCAATAGCATTTTCCCAAAATGCACCTGTTTTTTGCGCTATAAAGCTGCAAAACTTTACAGGGAGATGTATAAGCCGATATAAAAGGCTTGCCTCACACATATCCTTTGTATTAAGACCCTTACAAAAGAATTTTCCTAAAAAGCTGTGCTTAAAGCACTTGCCTAAAAACGCACAAACTGAATTATATGCTTTTCCGAATATGCTTTCGTCAAACCAAACTGCTAAAGCATGAAATATTTTGGCAAAAAATTTATAAATACTGCTTTCCACACATTTCCCTCCTTTTATTTATGCTTTCTTTTTAATATCAATAAAATATCGGTTACTTCTTCTATTTTTAATACAACAGTCATAGCCAAATAAATTATAAGTCCGACGAATCCGGGAACAACTAAATTTAAAAGCTTGCCTAAAAAATCAGGTCCAAAGTTTAATACATTTGTTAAAAGCTGAGTTATGATTCCTGTTACCGCTCCGCAAATGAGCAGTTTAGCCAAAAGTAAAATAAATTTTTTATTTGTTAAATGATATCGTTTATTTATGGTAACAAAAAGCGCAATTGCTATAACTGTAGATGCTATTGATGCCGAAACAGCAAGTCCACCTAAACCTGTACTAAATCCCTTTACCAATACAAAACAAAGCAAAATATTTAAAGCTATTCCGCCCATTGCAATATACATAGGTGTTTTTGCATCCTGAGTTGAATAAAATGCCTTGTTTAATATTTCCTGAACACCAAACCCGAGCATTCCGAGTGAATAAAACATAAGAGCCTTAGATGTAAGTGCCGTTGATTCTGCACCGAACTCACCTCGTTCAAAAACCAATTGCACAAGCGGTACTCTTAAAATTAAAAACAACACCATGACAGGCACTATTATAACCAATACTGCACGAACTGCTTTTAAAACAACCTCTTTAAATTCCGTTTTATCCTCATTTACCGCCATTCGCGACATTGACGGAAATAACATATTAGAAATTGCATATGTTAAAACCCCTACAAATATAATGTAGAGCTTATTTGCATAATCTAAAGCCGGAACTGCCTGACCGCCGTTTAGGCCCGATGCAAGATTTATATTTATCATCGAATTTATCGGCTGCACCCACGAGCTGATTAATATTGGTAGTGCAAGCTTTGCCGATTTTTTTATTCCTTCGTTTTTAATATCTAAAATAGGTCTGTATTTATATTTTTTCTTAATTAACGAAGGCAGCTGTACTATAACCTGAAATCCCCAGCCGATGAGCATGGCAATTGCAATACCCGTAATGCCGAATTTTTTGCCGAATATCAACAGGTAAAGCACCATTATACCATTTGACGCAAGACTAATTGCCGCAGGAACATTAAATTCTCCGAACGATTGAAGTATTCCTGCGATGGCATAGGCAAATGCCGTAAAAATCATTGTCGGAAATAAAATTATAACAAGCTCTGAAGCAAGTGCTTTTGCCTCTTGCCCAAGACCTCCTCCTATTAAGGTAACAATTTGATTTGAAAAAACTATTCCCAGTGCACAAATTATTCCGGTTATAATTAAAATACCATTTAAAAAGGTATTTGAATATCTAAGTGCCTCCTCTTTTTGCCCTTTTTCCAAATATTCATTGAATACCGGAATAAAAGCCGAAGAAATTGCCGCACCTAAAGCAATATCGAAAAACAATAGCGGAATACGGCTTGCAGTAGAAAAAGCCTGAGCAATATATCCGGTGCCGTATAAAGAAGCAAATAAAACTTCCCTGTACATTCCCAGAATTTTTGCAAAAAGTGTTGCAAAAATCATTATTCCTGCCGTTTTAAATACGTTTTTTACATTAAGCATAATACTATTTCCTTTATAAAGACAATATATCTGCAATTTATTATATAGTATATTATTATATAATTTAAGCATCAAATTGTCAATATTTTCGCCTATCTTTTGGCATAAATAAAGGAAATTTATTGTTTTTATTTAGAAATTAAATATTTTTTCAAAATTTATGAAAAAAGTTCTTGCATTTATATCCATTTTGTGATATATTATTTAGGCAAAATACGCACACGCAATGATTTTAAAGGACGGTGCCCTTACAGGTTCCCTTTAAAGTGTGATTTGTGTGGAGGAATTGCAAATAAAACCGGAGGTGACATTAAATGTCAGTTATTTCAATGAAACAGTTACTGGAGGCCGGAGTTCATTTCGGTCACCAAACCAGAAGATGGAACCCCAAAATGGCGGAGTACATCTTCACAGAAAGAAACGGTATCTACATTATCGATTTGCAGAAAACCGTTAAAAAAATCGAAGAGGCTTATGCTTTCATCCGCGATATCGCAGCTGATGGCAAGGATGTTCTTTTCGTAGGTACTAAAAAGCAGGCTCAGGATTCCATTAAGGAAGAGGCTGAAAGAGTTGGTATGTACTGGGTTAACGCAAGATGGCTCGGTGGTATGATGACCAACTTTAAAACAATCAAGCAGAGAATCGACCGTTTAGAACAGCTCGTTCGTATGGAAGAGGACGGCACATTTGACCTTCTCCCGAAAAAAGAAGTTTTGAACTTAAAGGGCGAAAGAGAAAAGCTCGAAAAATTCTTAGGCGGAATCAAAGAAATGAAGCGTCTTCCGGGTGCTCTTTTCGTAGTTGACCCGAGAAAAGAAAAGATTGCTATTGCAGAAGCTAAAAAACTCGGTATCCCCGTTGTTGCTATCGTTGATACCAACTGTGATCCGGAAGAAGTTGATTATGTAATTCCGGGTAACGATGATGCTATCCGTGCGGTAAAGCTTATTGCAGGCACTATCGCAAACGCTATCATCGAAGGACGTCAGGGTGCAGACGCAGTTACTCCTGTATCACTTGACGATGTTGCTGAAGATGCTGAAGCTTCCGACGCAGAATAATTCGAGATTATAGGAGGAATAAATCATGGCTTTTACTGCTAGTGATGTTAAAACTTTAAGAGAACGCACCGGTTGCGGTATGATGGACTGTAAAAAGGCTCTTACCGATGCAAACGGCGATATGGATAAAGCAATTGAAATTTTAAGAGAAAAAGGTCTTGCTACTGCTGCTAAAAAAGCAGGCAGAATTGCATCTGAAGGTATTGTTAAGGTTTATATGAGCGACGACAAAAAAGTAAGCGTTCTGCTCGAAGTAAACTCAGAAACTGACTTTGTTGCTAAAAACAACGAGTTCCAGGATTTTGTTACTGATGTAGCAAAAGTTGTAGCTGATGCAAACCCGGCTGACGTTGATGCTTTAAAAGCAACTAAGCTCGGTGACGTAACAGTTGACGAAGCTTTAACAGCTTTAATCGCAAAAATCGGCGAAAATATGAACATCAGAAGATTTGCACGTTTTGAAGGTAACGTTTGCTGCTACTCTCACGGTGCAGGCAGAATCGGTGTTATCGTTAAAGCTGAAGATGCTTTAGAAGGCGATGCTTATGAAGCTGCAAGAGATGTTGCAATGCAGATTGCTGCTATCAATCCGCTCTACTTGTCAAAGGACGTTGTTCCCGAAGCTGATGTAGAACACGAAAAACGCATTATTCTGGCTCAGATTAAAGAAGACCCGAAAAATGCAAGCAAACCTGAAAACATCCTCGAAAAGATGGTTGGCGGAAAAATTAACAAGTTCTTCGAGCAGAACTGCTTACTCCAGCAGGAATTTGTTAAAGATGGCGACTTAAAGGTTGAACAGTACCTCGCATCTAAGGGTGTTAAGCTTGTTGACTATGTTCGTTTCGAAAAGGGCGAAGGCTTAGAAAAGAAAGAAGAAAACTTCGCTGACGAAATCGCTAAGATGGTACAGTAATTAATTAAACATTTGAATTTAGCCGAAGATGAAAATCTTTCGGCTAAATTTTTAATAATCGGAGGACACAATGCGAATTTATCCGGCAATAGATATAAAAGACGGAAAATGCGTCAGACTGACTCAGGGTAGCTTTTCTGATGTAACTACATATGGTGACGACCCCGTCCAAATGGCGCAAAAGTGGGAATCGCTCGGTGCTGAATTTTTACATACCGTTGATTTAGACGGAGCTCAAAAAGGCTCGGGAATTAACCGTCAGGTTATTATAAAAATAGCTAAGGCTCTTAACATTCCCGTACAAACAGGCGGTGGAATAAGAACAATTGACGATATAAGAGAGCTTATAGACGGCGGTATAAGCCGTGTTATTTTGGGTACTGTGGCTGTAAAAAATCCCGATTTAGTAGATGCGGCAGTTAAAGAATTTGGCGATAAAATTGCCGTCGGAATTGATGCTAAAGACGGATTAGTTGCTATTTCGGGCTGGGAAGAGGTTTCTTCCGTTTCTGCTTTAGAATTAGCCACAGAAATGTGTAAAAAAGGTGTTAAAACCATTATTTATACCGATATTGCTACCGATGGAATGCTCTCAGGTCCTAATGTAAGTGCAATGAAGCAAATGGCTGATTCAGTCGATGCCAATATCATCGCCTCGGGCGGAGTAGGCTCAACCGATGACATACTTTCACTTATTCCCACAGGTGTCGAGGGTGTAATAGTCGGAAAGGCTCTTTATGCCGGCAAGGTCGACTTAAAGGATGCCTTAAAGTGCCTCGCATCAACAGGAGGAGAAAAATGCTGACAAAACGTATTATCCCCTGCCTCGATGTTCATAATGGTCGGGTTGTTAAGGGTGTGAATTTTGTTGATTTAAAAGATGCTGGCGACCCGGTAGAAATCGCTAAGGCATATGATGCAGCAGGTGCCGATGAGCTGGTGTTTTTAGATATAACCGCATCATCAGATGCCCGCAATATTATTTTAAATCTGGTTCACAAAACTGCTGAGCAAGTATTTATCCCCTTTACAGTCGGTGGCGGAATTAGAACTGTTGAAGATTTCAGAGAAATATTAAAAGCAGGAGCCGACAAAATTTCGGTTAATTCTGCCGCTATAAAAAGGCCCGAATTGATTTCGGAGGCCGCTTATAAATTCGGTTCTCAGTGCGTTGTTGTAGCAATTGATGCCAAACGAAAAGAAGATGGTAATTTTTCTGTTTTCTTAAATGGCGGTCGTGTTGATACAGGTCTTGATGCAATCGAGTGGGCGAAAAAAGCCGAAGAGCTTGGTGCAGGCGAAATTCTATTAACAAGTATGGATGCAGACGGAACAAAAGCAGGATATGACCTTGAATTAACCAAAAAGGTGTCTGATAGCGTAAATATTCCGGTTATTGCATCAGGCGGTGCAGGTGCTCTGCCCCACTTTTACGATGCGTTAGAGGCAGGCGGTGCAGATGCGGTTTTGGCTGCATCACTCTTCCACTACAAAGAATTAACAATCAACGAATTAAAAGAATATTTAAAAGGCCGTGGCATTCCGGTTCGATTATAATATTCTGAAAGGACGATAGATATGGAGTTAAACATTAAATTTGACGAAAAAGGCTTAGTTCCTGCAGTTGCGCAGGATTATATCTCGGGCAAGGTGCTTATGGTCGCATATATGAACGAAGAGTCTCTTCGTTTGACCATCGAGACCGGAAAGGCAACCTACTTTAGCCGTTCACGTCAGGAGCTGTGGGTTAAGGGAGCACATTCAGGCAATCTGCAGTTAGTTAAAGAAATTTTAGTTGACTGTGACCAGGATACCCTTATTTTAAAGGTAGACCCTCAGGGGCCTGCCTGTCATACAGGACACGAAACCTGTTTTTATCGCAAACTGGCTGACGATGTTTTGGTCGAAGACGAACGCGATGCATCATCTTTAGCAGTTTTAAAGGATGTTTATGATGTAATTAAAGGACGTAAGGAAAATCCTGTAGAAGGCTCATACACAAACTATCTGTTTGAAAAAGGCATTGACAAACAGCTTAAAAAAGTCGGTGAAGAGGCTGCCGAGGTTATTATTGCCTCTAAAAATCCTGATGTAAGTGAGTTAAGATACGAGGCTTCTGACCTTTTATATCATTTGATGGTGGTTATGGTTGAACGCGGTCTTACCTGGGAAGACCTTTGCCGTGAATTAGACGGAAGAAGAAAATAAAAGCACTTATGCTTTGAAAGGTAACAATGCTATGAAAACAATGGCAATAGTTTGTGAATATAATCCGTTTCACAACGGTCATGCGTATCAGATTAGTCAACACCGTACCGAGTACGGTGTTGACTGCGTTATTGCAGTAATGAGTGGAAATTTTGTTCAGCGCGGTGCTCCTGCTGTATGTGATAAGTGGACCCGTGCCGAAATGGCACTTCTGGGCGGTTGTGACCTTGTGCTTGAATTACCGACCGTATTTGCAACGCAATCTGCTGAAAGGTTTGCTTTCGGTGCTGTGCAGCTAATTGACCGTTTGGGCAGTGTTAACTATCTTTCCTTTGGCAGCGAATGTGGTGACATCAGCTTATTGGAAAAAGCTGCTTACACTTTGTTAAAACCCGATTTTAACGAACAGGTATCAGATATTTTAAAAAGCGGAATATCCTACCCCGCCGCACGCGAGCAAGCAATGTCAGATTTATTAGGCAAAGAGTATGGAGCTTTATTGTCAGAGCCTAACAATCTTTTGGCTATAGAATATTTAAAGAGCATAAGCATTTTAAACAGTAATATTAAGCCGATTACTTTGGCACGTACTGTCGGACATCACGACATTCAAAACAATGATGTTTTTTGCAGTGCTACCCATTTGCGCACATTAATTGAGCAAGGTAAGGATATATCATTGTTTGTTCCGAAAGATAGCCTTTTAGTTTTAAAAAATGCAATAAAAAACGGAAAAGCTCCTGCTGATACTTCAAAGCTTGACACAATTATAACCTATCTTTTGCGCACAACAAGCAAAGATAAACTGCGTATGCTCCCAGATGTATCAGAAGGCATTGAAAAACGTTTTATTGATGCGGCAAAAAACGAAAGTACATTTTTAAAAATATCAGAAAGTGTAAAAACAAAACGTTACACTAAAACACGTATTGACCGCACAATTATTCATATGCTTTTGGGCATAAATAAAGATATTTCAAATTGCGCTCCCGAGTATTTCCGCGTTTTAGCGGCAAATTCTGTTGGTACTGAATTTTTAAAATTAATTAAAGAAAATCCTTATCCCGTTATTACAAAAACAGCAAATGCAGTTTTTTCGTCAAAAAACGCAGAAGATATGTTTAATATCGACTGTCGTGCTTCTGATATTTATGCTATGCTGTATCCTGATGATAAATTTAATCGCGCAGGATACGACTTTATTAATTCACCCATAATAAAAACGAGCCGTGAATAATAATTCACGACTCATTTTTATTTATATATCTCTTTTTTGTAATTTTAAAATTGCTCCGCTAACTGCAGCAGTAATTATAGCGGCAACTATGGCTTCGGGAACTCCGTTTGTACCTATTACACCGACAATAAACGGTATGAATGCATCAAGCACTACTCCCTTTGCCTCAGCATATGCTGTTCCAAAAAATATGTAAATCATCGACATTACCAGAACTGTATTTGTAAGCGCTCCACAAACACCGGCAACTGTTAGTGCCACTGCTTTTTTTGCCCCACCTTTAATCAGCTTGCATATTCCGCGATATACATAATAAGGAACTACACCAACTAAAATTCTTGGTACAAAACAAATTACCAGACTTAGCACATTGCCACCCTGACCGCCTACAGAATAAAGCGGTGTAAACACGAATGATATTACTGACGGGCTTATAAAACTGTTGTTTATAAAACTGGTAAGACCGAACAAAAATCCAAGAAAGGCTCCTTTTTTAGGTCCCAATATAATTGATGCAATTATAACAGGTATATGAAGAGTTGTTGCCTTTAAAGGTCCAAGCGGTATATATCCTAAAAACGGCGTAAATGCCATTATTATAATTATCGCCGAAAATAATGCAAGCTGAACCATCCCGCGTACTTTAACTGAATTTTGCTCCATTTAAATCCCTCCAATAGTATACTGAGATTATAATACTACAATTCAGATTAAAATTCAATAAAATTACGTAAAAAATTCCAAATTTGTTTAAATTTTTGTTTTAATTATGTTTTTAAGTTCTTGCCACAGCTCCACTAATTTAAATGCGGGGTTAATAGAAATCTTTTCATCATCATGGCTTATAATATCAAAACTTTCTTCGCTCATAGCTTGTTTTAATTGTTCCATCTCTTCTTCACCAAGCTCTCCGCAGGCTTTATTTAAAAAACAAAGCGGCGGATACATAACACACCACCAATTTTCGCCCTTTCCCTCTCCTAAAACAATTCTTACTGCCTCATACTCCCCCGCCGGTAAAATTATATTTTCGTATTTTTTTGTCGGAAAATAAAATTTTCCTACTATCGCTTTTGATTTATAATTACATCCGTATTCAGAAATTATATTATCTGCTATTAGTTCTGCTTCGCTTAAATTTGATATAAAATATTTATAATCGCTGTTTTTATTTTTCTCGCGCACATTATTAAGCAGATTGTCCCGAACTGCATATTTAATTTTTTGGTCGTATTCAGAATTACTGTTTGCAATTATATGAAGCCTTACTATGTTTTGCGAAATATCCGAAACTGTGCTTTCTGAGGTAAAGCTCCAAATACCCAATAAAAATACTATTAAAAATGATACTGATAACAGCTTATATTTCATAAATTACCTCCAAAAATTGTAATATTTACATTATATACAAAAAAAATATTATTAAACCTTAAATATTTTATCAATTTACTATTGCATTTTTATGCATATTTGTTGTATAATAATACACGTTGTATATTTAAATAAGTGAAAGGATTTGTTTATAATGATTCGTGTAGGAATTTTAGGGGCAACCGGTTATGCGGGAGTTGAGCTTGTTCGTCTTTTATCAGCTCACAAAGAAGTAACTCTTACTATGCTGGTTTCGCAAAGCTATAAAGGAATGAAAATTTCAGAGGTTTATCCATCTCTTCGCGGTGTTTGTGATGTTGTATGCGAAGAATTAGATGCTGATAAGGCAGCCAAAAACTGCGATGTTGTATTTACTGCACTTCCTCATGGTGCATCTAAAGAGGTTATTCCTTCTTTATATGAAAAAGGACTTAAGGTTATAGACCTATCCGGTGACTTCCGTTATAACGACAAAGAGGTTTATGCCGCTTGGTACGGTCAGGAGCACAGCAGTCCAGAGCTTTTGGATGTTTCGGTTTACGGTCTTCCTGAACTTCACCGTGAAGAAATTAAAAAGACCACTTTAATCGGCAATCCGGGTTGCTATACAACCTGTTCTATTATGGGATTAGCACCGCTACTCGCAAATAAAGCAATCGAAACAAAAAATATAATAATTGATGCAAAATCAGGTGTATCAGGTGCAGGTCGCAGTCTTAGCATTGACAATCATTTTTGTGAATGCACCGAAAGCTTAAAGGCTTATAAGGTTGCAACACATCGTCACACATCTGAAATCGAGCAGGAGTTATCATTAGTTGCTGGCGAAGATATTACTCTTTCGTTTACTCCGCATCTAATTCCGATGAAACGTGGTATTTTGGCAACAATTTATGCAAATCTTAAAAAGCCTTACACCAAAGATGAGCTTATTAAAATGGTTAAAGATTTTTATAAAGATGAATATTTTGTACGTGTTTACGACTCTGGTCTGCCTGAAACAAACCACGTAGCAGGTTCTAACTTTATTGACATCGGTCTTGAGGTAGATACACGTTTAAATCGCGTTGTAATTATTTCTGCAATCGATAATCTTATTAAAGGTGCTGCAGGTCAGGCTGTTCAGAATATGAATCTTTTATTTGGATTTGACGAAACCGAAGGTCTTAAAAACGCAGGACTTTATCTTTAAGGAGTGAATTTTATGCAACATTTAATAGAACGTGCAGGAATTTTAATCGAGGCACTTCCCTACATACAAAAGCTTTATAACAAAACAGTTGTTGTAAAATACGGCGGCAACGCCATGATTAACGAAGATTTAAAAAATTCAGTTATCGAAGACGTTACTCTGCTTAAATATGTTGGTATGCATCCGGTAAT
>JAZOBB010000110.1:0-17217 GCA_045595745.1 Clostridia bacterium
CTGAATCTTTCCAAAAAGAAATGCACAACCATTTACACTCTGGCTGACGGCAGCTGTGGAATTACCAAAATAGATGATTTAGGAACGATAAGAAGACTAAAGACGGCAATATCAGGAATCCCGATTATAGTAAACGGAAAATATGTGAGCATTGACGAAATTAAGGCTGAAGGATATTTTGGCAACGAGCTTTATGACACGTGGCACGGCTTTTTAGGCATTCGTCATAACAAGCTTGTATATGTAGCTATGAAGTGCGGATTCGACGAAATGTGCTGGGCTTTGGTTGCGCTCGGTATTTATAACGCTATTAAGCTCGATGGCGGCGGCTCGTTTATATTAAAGAATGGGAAAATATTAGAGGCAACGGGCGAGAACAGAAGAATACATAACGTAGGAGTGTGGAAAGAATGAAAAAACAGTTATCTAAGTTAATTGATGTAAAAAGCATCGTAACATTGATGCTTGCACTTGTGTTTGCAGTCCTTGCTTTAAAGGGACACTTGTCTCCAGAGCAATTTCTTACAGTGTTCACCGTAGTAATATCATTTTATTTCGGGACCCAGTACCAAAAGAAAAACTGCGCTGAGGCCGACAATGCTGAAACAATATAGCGCAAAGGGGTGGCGGGAGTGGAAAAGATACTTGAAATTGTCAAAGAAATTGCTACGCATCCAGAAGTACTTATAATAGGTGCGCTGACTTTGGTTGAAGTTGCACCGATAAAAATAAATCCGTGGAAACGATTTTTTAAATGGATTGGCAAAATGATAAACGGCGAGGTTCAGGAACGCCTAACTAACCTGCAGCTTGATTTTGAGCAAACCAAAGCGCAAGACAAAAGATGGCACATACTATCATTTGCCAACAGCTGCCGAAATGGAAAGCTGCACAGCCGAGAAGAATGGAAACACGCAATCTCTGAACTGAGAGAGTATGAGCAGTATACCGCGGACAAGCATATTGAAAACGGTGTAATCGAAGAGGATGCAAAGTACCTGCGCGAACTGTACCAAGAGCGAAATAGAAAGAATGATTTTTTATAAATAATAAAAAATCGTGTAAAAATCGTGTAAGAAAAAAACAAGACCGCTTATACAGCGGTCTTGATAGCATTTTGGTGGAAGGAGATGGATTCGAACCATCGAAGTCGAAGACAACAGATTTACAGTCTGCCCCCTTTGGCCACTCGGGAACCCTTCCATTTTTGACGACTTTGTTATTATAGCATCAAACCAGACACTTGTCAAGCCTTTTTTATAAAAAAATTTAAAACTTTTGTCCTTGTGTCAATTTTTGCCGAATTTACATAAAAGAGCAAAAAAAAGAATCAAAAAAACTAAGTTTTACTTGATTTAGTAATCCTCTAATGATATAATTAACGAAGTAGTAATTAAAATTGACTAATAAGGGGAGGATTTTTCTTTGAGCAGAGATTTAACGTTAATTGATATAGTCAGAATGATGCTAAAACGTTGGTGGATTATTTTAATTGCCTTTTTAGTGGGTGCGGTATTGTTTTTTTCGTACAGCAATTATTTAGCAGTTCCGACTTATACTTCATCGGGTTCGCTTTATGTAAATAATATGCGTGACAAAATGTCAGAAAATGTTAATATGGCAGATATGGCAACATCGCAGATGCTTGTATTTACATATGTAGAGCTTTTGCAGAGCAACACATTTATGTCGGTTGTTGCCGAAAAAAGCGAACTGGGATACGATGCCCGTCAGATATCACAGATGGTATCGATGGTGCCTAAAAACGAGACTGAAATTATGCAGGTAAAAGCTATAGCACACGACCCTGCTGAAGCGCAGACAATAGTAAATACAATTTTAATGAATGCGTCTGAAGAAATAGACAGAATAATAAAGGGAGGTTCGGTTGAGATTATAGATTACGGTAATCTTCCTGAAAATCCGTCAAGCCCTCAGGTAATGCTCAACACTGCTATCGGTGCGATATTTGGTGCGGCTTTGGCTATGGGTATTATACTTCTTCTTGAAATGCTCGACAATCGCATTAAAGGTGAAGAGGATTTGGCAAAACAGTTTAAATATCCGATTTTGGGAAATATACCTAATATTGAATTATAAAAATAATTTTATAAGATAGGAGAGGCAAGAGTGAAAAGCTTTCAAAATAAACAAGCTCAAAAACCTATAACAGGCAGATTAATTACAGGCGAAGATGTTTCATTCAGAGCAATCGAAGCATATAAAATAGCTCGTACTAACATAATGTTTACTCTGGCCGGTAAAAAAGGTTGTAAAATAATCGTAGTTACCAGCTCTGTTGCAGGGGAAGGAAAAACAACCAGCTCTATTAATCTTGCGGTAACTTTCGCACAGATGAATGCAAAGGTGCTGTTAATTGATGCCGACCTTCGCCGTCCTAAGGTAAATCAATATATGGAAGAAAGAAATGAAGAAGGCTTAGCAGATTTGCTTGCCGGCTTTGTTGACATAAGTGATGTTATACGATACAGTGAAAAGCAGGGCATAGACTATATTTCGGCAGGACATATTCCGCCGAATCCGGCTGAGCTTTTGGCGACCCCCAGAATGGAGCAGGCACTTAGTGAACTCAGCGAGGTTTACGATTACATATTCTTAGACAGTCCTCCGGTAACACTGGTTGCTGATGCACTGGTTATGGCAAAGTATGCAAACGGAGTGTTGGTGGTTTTAAAGCAGAACGAAACCCCTATCGAGATGATGAAAAAAACCATTTCGTCGCTTGAATTTGCAGAAGCTAAAATATTGGGATTTTTAATGAACGAATCCGAAGAAAAACAATATTCTTATTCGTATTCTTATCGAAAAAAATACTCTTATGATTACAGCAGTTATGCCAATCATGAATATGTAAGCGGTCCCGGATATGGCGACAGAAATCCGAAACCGCATAAAAAAGAAGAAAAGAAGAAAAGCTTTAAAGGATTTAAACTCAACAAAAGTAAGTAATGTTCGGCATTTTTGAGGGGAGGTTACTTCCTTGAAATTGATTGATATTCATTCTCATATTCTTCCGGATATAGATGATGGTGCAAAAAACGCGGATATATCAGTTGATATGCTGATAGACTCGGTAAGACAAGGTGTAGGTCTTGTGGTAGCAACACCGCACTATTACGGCAAAAAAAGATCAATAGAGGATTTTGTTAAGTTAAGAGAAGAAGCTTTTAATGCTTTAAGGCAGAGAGCTAATGAAAGACAAGCGGTGTTACCCGAGGTAAGACTTGGTGCAGAGGTCGCTTTAACAAGGGGAATATCTGCTCGTGAAAATTTAGACTTTTTATGTATGGCAGAGACGAATGCAATTTTGCTTGAATTGCCTTTTGAGCCTTGGGGCACTTGGGTTTACAACGAGGTGGAAAGAGTTATATCTGACTGGCAAATGACAGTTATTTTGGCTCACCCCGAACGTTATGCCAGGATGCCGTGGGATATAAAAAAGTTAAAGCCTTTGTTTAATATGGGTGTAACCCTACAGATAAATGCTGAAACAGTTTTAGAAGAAAAAGGCTGGACAAAAAGATTTTTAAAATCGGGCTGTCCGTGCGTTTTAGGGTCTGATTCTCACAATATGCAAAACAGAAGAAGTCAAATCGGTGAGGCGGCAAAGCAGCTTACCGACCGATACGGAGAAACACTTTTAGAACAAATAGGCGAAGTTTATGAAATGTTGGGATTTTAAATTTAATACAAAAAAATAGCGGTTGCGTACGCAACCGCTATTTTTTATTTGTTAACTAATGCTAAAAACTGATGTTATCCAAACTGCGGCAATACAAATCGGAACAATGATTTTAACCATCAGTGAATAATACTTTTTGTGCTTAAACGGAGCAGACAGCTCTGCCTCGGCAAAAATGTTTTTTACACCCCAGAAGTATCCGACAAAGATACAAGTAGCAATTGCAACTAAAGGCATCAAAACACTATTTGCGGTAAAGTCTATAAAGTCAAATATGCTTTTTCCAAATATTGTAACATTTTTCCACACACCAAATCCAAGTGAGCTGGGAATACCTATTACAAATACGGCGGCAGAAACCATAAGAGTTGCTTTTATTCTGCCCATATTAAACTTATCAATTAACCATGCAATAACAACCTCCATCAAAGAAATCATAGAGGTTAAAGCGGCAAACAATACCAAAAGGAAGAATAATGCACCGAATAAACCGCCAAACGGCACTTGCTCAAAAACTTTAGGCAGGGTCTCAAACAGCAAGCCGGGGCCTGCGTTAATAGCCTCACTATTTCCGCCGGATATTGCAAAAACAGCAGGAACAATCATTAAACCGCCTAAAATTGCAACAGATGTATCAAAAAGCTCTGCCATTTTTGTACTGTGCTGAATATCAACATCCTTGCCCATATATGAGCCATAGGTTACCATAATACCCATCGCAAGGGAAAGTGAATAGAACACCTGACCAATAGCCATCAAAACCGAAGTGAACGAAAAGTTTGAAAAATCAGGTATTAAATAGAACTTAACACCCTCAAGTCCGCCCGGCAACGTAATGCTCTTAATCGAGATTATAATTGACAGAATTAAAAGTGCGGGCATCATAATTTTGTTGCATCTTTCAATTCCTTTTTTTACACCGCATAAAAGAACCAGCATTGACAATAAAAGAAATATCAAATGAAATACAACCGGCATAACGGGGGTTGCAATATATTCACTGAAATAGTTAGGAGCGGTAGTTTGAGAGCCGTGCCCTGCTACAAACTCTACCAGATACTTAATAACCCAACCACCTACAACTGAATAATATGTCGCAATGAAGAAGGGTATGACAATTCCCATTACACCTAAAATTGAAAAGCGTTTGTCCAGTGTGCGATAAGTGTTGTAAACATCGTGCTGACCGCGTCTGCCGAGAGTTACCTCAGTCTGCATCAGGGTTGAGCCAACGGTTACAACTAAAATAATGTAAATTAAAACAAATAATCCACCGCCGTATTTAGCAGCAAGATATGGAAAACGCCATATGTTACCCAAGCCGACAGACGAACCCGCCGCGGCAAGAATAAAACCGAGCTTTCCTGAAAAACCATTTCTCTCTTTCATATTTTTATCCTCCATAAGAAAGTTAATATCACTAATATTCAATTTTATCACAATTTGCTTGCTTTTTCAACAAAAATTTACCAAAAATTATTATTTGTATTTATGTTTATTTTGCCCATAATTTTTGTTCTAAATTCATTTCTTGTGGCATATTGATAGACTGAGGTGAAAAGAATGGACATCCCTTGCACAAAAAGAGAAATTTTGATGCAATTACCTATGCGTTTCAGGACAATTCTATCAAATGTTGATTTTAATACACTTCAAGAGGTACGATTCCGTTGCGCAAAACCTCTTATGATACATACAGACACAGGCGATTGTATGCTTACAGAGCAAGGCAAACCAACGTTAAATCAAAATGAGGCATTTAATATTTGCGCCGAAGATATTTATATGCTAATGGCAGCTTTTTGTGAAAATTCTGTTTATGCTTATCAAAGAGAAATTTGTGACGGCTTTCTGACTATTAGCGGAGGGCACAGAGTAGGCATAAGCGGCAGATGCGTTTTGTCAGAGGGTAAAATTATTAATGTTACGGATATATCGGGACTAAACCTTAGAATTGCAAAAGAATTTAAAGGCTGCGCCGAGAAAATTTTTGAAAAAATTACGCATAATAATGAGCCTTTAAATACTATTTTGATTTCACCGCCTCAGTGCGGTAAAACCACTATATTAAGAGATTTGGCAAGACTAACCTCTGAAAACAAAAAAGTTACGATAGTTGATGAACGTTCAGAGCTTGCGGCGGTAAAGGAAGGTGCACCGCAGTTTGATGTAGGAATAAGGACAGATGTGCTTGACCGTTTTCCAAAATCTTTAGGAATGTTGTGTGCAATACGTTCACTTTCACCTGAGGTCATAATAACTGATGAAATAGGGGCAGAAGAAGACTATTTTGCGGTAAAAAGTGTTCTAAATGCCGGATGTCGTATTATAACCAGTATGCACGGATACGACACAACAAAACTGTCCGCAAAAAGCAAAGAAATGCTTTTGGTATTTGATTGTGCAGTTGTTCTTAAAAGAGAGCAGGGTGTACCTCAGGTTAAAGAAATCATAAAAATAGGCGAGGTGTAAATATTATGATTGCACTATTGGGAGCTTTTTTTGTAATTTTTGCCTGCATTGCGTTTGCTATGAAAAAGATAGGTGAGCAGAGTAAGGCATTAGAAAATATCAGAGGGCTAAAACAGGCACTAATATATATATCCGAAAAAATGAATTTTGAAGCAACACCGTTGCCTGTGCTGATGAGTCAGATATCTGAGGATGACTTTGGCGATGTAGCTGTCTTTTTTACTGAAGTATCAAAAGGCTTGACAGACGGTGAAAAACGCACACTCAAGCAGGTTTGGAGCGAAAATTTAAATACATATGCTAAAAAATTAAATTTGTCACATACAACAGTCAGAATTATGAATAATATAGGTTTAAGGCTGGGAAAAATGGCGCAGCAAGCAGAGCTTGAGGCATTAAGAACAGCGCAAGATGAACTTGAATTGCAAATCAGTATGGCAGAAAAAGAGCTTTCAAATAACACGCGATTGCTAAAAAGCGGTGGAATTTTAGTAGGAATTTTGATTGTAATTATTTTTATATGACGGAGGATAAAAATGGGAGTCGATTTAATTTTTAAAATTGCGGCAATAGGTATTTTGGTAAGCGTTCTTCATCAGGTGCTGATGCGGGCAGGGCGCGAGGAACAAGCGATGCTGACAACTTTAGCAGGACTTATAGTGGTTTTAATGATGATTATAGGAGAAATAAGTTATTTGTTCGAAACTGTAAAGACGATATTTGACCTTTAGACGAGGTAATACAATGGAAATTATAAAAATTCTGGGTGTCGCAATAGTAGGAACAATATTTGCTTTAATTTTAAAAGAGTACAAGCCTCAGCTTGCAATGGTTACGGCAATAGCTACGGCGGTAATTTTGTTTTTAATGATTCTTTCGCAGGTAGAATACGTATTGTCAATAGTTACAATGACAGCTTGCGGTATTGATATTAATGCTGAATATATTGCGGCGATATTTAAAATGATAGGCATAAGCTATCTTTCGCAGTTTGGTTCTGAAATATGCCGCGATGCAGGACAAAATGCAATAGCAGCTAAAGTAGAGCTTGCAGGAAAAATAATGATAGTAGCACTTAGTGTACCGATTTTAATGGAACTTATGAATCTTTTAGTAGGACTTATGCCCCATATGTGATAATATCGGAGGGATACATATGAAAAAGCTGATATCCGTTTTTTTAATAATTATATTAAGTACAAGTGTATGTCAAGTTGTTCTTGCGCAAGAAGATGAGGAAATACAAGAATCGCTTTTAGAAGAGACGGTTAAGCAGATAGAAGGTGCAGAGCTTTTAGATTTTAATTTTTCTGAAACGGCACAAACCCTGACAGACGGGTCGTGGTGGTTTGACCCGAAAGAGATTATAACGCGTGTGGTCAATTTGTTTTTTTCTGAATTTAAGGCAAATTTGTCATCTATGATAAAAATTGTTGTCATATCTGTGCTTGCGGGGGTTTTATGTAATCTTCAGGGAGCTTTTAACAAAGAAGGAGTAAAAACAATCAGTTTTTTGGCCTGTTTTGTGGTTATTGCAACTTTAGGGGTAAGTGTTTTAGCAGAAATAATAAATATGGCAACAGGAACAATTGACAGCTTAAATATTTTTATGCAGGGACTTGTTCCTGCCATATCCGGTATAGTTGCGGCAAGTGGCACATCAGTTGGTCAAACGCTAAGTCCCTCGTTGTTTTTGTGTATGCAGCTAATTACCAATCTTGCAAAAAACACGTTTCTTCCAATGATTTTATTAATTACGGCATTGTCGGTTGTAAACAACATAAGCGGACGTTTTCATATAACAAGGCTTATAGATTTTGCTCGTCAGATACTTAAATGGTCATCGGGAATTCTGTTGACAATATTTATTGGACTTTTGGGAATTCAGGGATTTTCATTTGCATTTGCAAGCGGCGTGGCAGGGAAAACTGTTAAATATGCTATTTGTAATTTTATTCCCATAGTAGGTAATGTGTTGTCGGATTCTGTTGAAGCAGTGTGTGCCAGTGCTTTAGTTGTAAAAAATGCAGTAGGAATAGCGGGAGTTTTGGCACTTATATCAATATGTGCTTTGCCACTTATAAAGCTTCTGGCTCTTTCTTTATTATATCGTTTTGCCGCCGGAATTGCCGAGCCGGTAACCGATAAAAGAATTGTAAATCTTTTAAGCGACTTAGCAGGCAATATAACACAGACCTTTGTAATTTTGCTTATGGTTTGCGTTATGTTTATAATAAGCGTTGCTATGCTTTGTGCAGTAACGAATATACCAACAATGTTAAGGTAACGGAGGATAAATTATGGAATTTATAAACCGATATGTTTCGGGGATTATTGTTGTTTGTGTACTTGCTATTCTGCTTGAAAACATTTTGCCCGAAACGCATCAAAAAAAATATATAAATGTGACAATAGGTCTTTTAGTTATGCTTGTAATAATAAAACCCTTTACCGGCATAAAAGAATGGAATCCGGTTTTTGTTATGCCGCAGACCGTCATCGACGACGAAGATTTATCTGTTAATATAAAAAGACAACCGGTAATAGAAGAATTCCAAAAAAGGTTAGCTTTAAAGCTTAGCCAAACAGTAGAAAGCAGATGCCAAAAGCAGACGAACATTTCAGTTACAGTAAGCACGAACGAAAACGGAGAAATAACGGGAATAGAAAAAATTACTGTATATCCTCTTGATGAAGAAATATTAAACATTATAGCTGAAAACTCAGGGGTCACAGCAGATAGAATAGAGGAGGGCAGATAAAATGAAGCCTGTCGATATATATAAAAAATATTTTGGACAAATTATGAATAACAAGAGCCTGCTTGTCATATTATTGATAGGGGTGGTGCTTTTAGTTCTTGCGGGAATGCCCGAAACTGCAGACAAAAAAACAACTGAGAATAAAAATCAGGCTGAGTCTATAAGCGATACAGAATACATAAAGCATTTAGAGCAAAGGCTTGCAAAAATTCTTTCTTCGGTAAACGGGGCATCAGATGTATCGGTTATGATAACCCTAGAAGACAGTGGTCAGAGCATTTATGCCCGCGACGAAAAAAGTGAAAATAAAACATCGGATGGCGGCAGCGAAACATATACAAGTGACGGTTCTTATGTTTTAAAAAATAATTCAGGGGGAGGTCAGTCGGCAGTTTTAATTAAAAGCAGACTGCCGAGTGTTTCGGGTGTTTTAATAACGGCTAAAGGAGCAGACAGCGCAGAAGTAAAAAACAACCTTATAAGTGCCGTAAAAGCTGTGCTTGACGTAGGGGCGCACAGAGTTGCAGTTTTAAGTAAATAAAATTTAGGAGGATAAGAAGTATGAATTTTAAAAGAGTAAATTTTAAGCGGATATTTAAGTCCGACAGGGAGAAAAAACCGAAGCGAAACAAAATGCTGGTTTTGCATAAAAAACAGGTCGTGGCGGTTTCTCTTATGCTGCTCGTAGGCGTTGCGGGATATTTAAACTGGACATTTCAAAATGATGCGGTTGACCCTGACGTTGCGGTAATGTATAACGAGGCGGCAAAAAAAATAGGCGAGGCACAAATGGTAAGCGGGAATAATTCAGAAAGCGAAGAAAATACAGAAAATCTTGAGGATATAGAGCCGACAGATGCAAAAACGGAAGGAAACTATTTTGCACAGGCTAAGCTCGACCGTGAGGTTAAACGGAGCGAGGCTATGGAAATGCTGAGCAGACTTATAGAGACCGAAGGCGCAGACAAAGAGGCGAAAGCAAACGCAGAGCATCAGATTCAGCAAATGGCAGATTATACCGAAAAAGAAGTAGCTATAGAAAATATGATTCGTGCTAAAAATTTCGGAGAAACAATCGTATTTATGAGCGATGGATTAGTTAGTGTGGCTTTAGAGAGTGAGGGATTAAACGAAATTGATGCGGCTCAGATTTTGGATATTGTAACTACTACTACAGGCTATTCTGCCGATAAGGTAAAAATTGTAGAGATAAAAAAATAAAATTATAAAATACCGCTCAGTTAAATCTGTGCGGTATTTTGTGCTGTAAGCAATTGTTTTTTTAAAAAACAATTGTAATTTGCATTTAGAAGTGGTATAATATAATAAATATGTAAAACGCAAACACATAATGCAAGGAGGATTTAATATGGCAGAAGAATTAAACATAAATACTCAAGAAACTACAGAGGAAATCGGCGAAATTAAAATTTCAGAGGATGTTGTTTCGGTTGTGGCAAGTCTTGCCGTAGGCGAAGTTGATGGTGTAGAGGTTGCTAACTCTATAACAGATGGCATTGTTGAAAAATTTGTAAAGAAAAATTACGGCAGGGGCATCCGTGTTGAAATGAGTGAAAAAGACGTTACGGTTGATGTTCACGTAGTTGTGGATTACGGCATTAAAATTCCTGATGTAGCATGGCAGCTTCAGGAAACTGTAAAGAAAAATATCGAGAATATGACAAATCTTACGGTATTGGGTGTTAATATTTTTGTTGAGGGTATTTCTATTGAGCGCGACCCAAAGCCTGATTTAAAAGAGGCAAAACGTGCAGCTAAAGAAGAGAAAAAAGCAGCAAAAGCTGCAGCAAAGGCATCGGAAGAAAGTGCTGAAGAGATTGTAGAAGAAATTTGTTCTGAAGAAACAGACGAGGCTGTTAAAAGCTAATAAATAATAAATATTTTAGGGTGTGGCAAAACGCCATACCCAAATATTTTAATGAGCAAATTATTTAAACAACAAGGAGAAAAAATATGTCAACAAATACATATAAAAGTCCGCTGACTTCGCGCTATGCAAGCCGCGAAATGCAGGAACTTTTTTCAGAAGACACAAAATTTAAAACCTGGCGCAAGCTGTGGATAGCACTTGCCGAAACCGAAAAAGAGCTGGGTTTAAATATTACTGACGAGCAAATTGCGGAGCTTAAAGCACATCAGGACGATATTAATTATGATGTTGCTGTAGCAAGAGAAAAAGAGGTTCGTCACGATGTTATGTCGCACGTTTATGCCTATGGTGTGCAGTGCCCTAAGGCAAAGGGCATAATCCACTTAGGTGCAACCTCATGTTATGTTGGTGACAATACCGATATTATAATTATGACTCAGGCAATGAAACTAATACGCAAAAAGCTGGTTAGTGTTATTGCGCATCTTGCAGATTTTGCAATGAAGTATAAGGATATGCCGACTTTAGGTTTTACACATTTTCAGCCCGCGCAGCTGACAACGGTTGGCAAAAGAGCAACCTTGTGGCTTCAGGATTTAGTTATGGATTTAGAGGACTTAGAGCATCAGATAAAAAAAGCAAAGCTCTTAGGCTCGAAAGGAACAACAGGAACACAGGCAAGCTTTTTAGAACTGTTTGATTCTGACCACGAAAAAGTGCGCAAAGCAGATAAAATGATTGCCGAAAAGATGGGATTTTCTGATGTTTTTGCTGTATCGGGTCAGACCTATTCAAGAAAGCTCGACAGTCAAATTTTAAGCATATTAAGTGCAATTGCCCAAAGTGCGTATAAATTCAGCAACGATATGCGACTTTTGCAGCATTTAAAAGAGATTGAAGAACCTTTCGAGAAAAAGCAAATCGGTTCATCTGCTATGGCATATAAACGTAATCCTATGCGCAGCGAACGAATAGGAGCACTCGCTCGATATGTTATTGTTGACAGCTTAAATCCTGCTATTACTGCATCGACACAGTGGTTTGAAAGAACATTGGATGACTCGGCAAACAAACGCATAAGTGTGCCTGAGGCATTTTTGGCAGTAGATGCGATTTTGTCTATATATTTAAACGTTGTAGACGGTCTGGTTGTGTATCCTAAGGTTATACACAAGCATATAATGGACGAGCTCCCGTTTATGACAACTGAAAATATTATGATGCAGGCAGTTAAAAAAGGCGGTGACCGTCAGGAACTGCACGAGAGAATACGTGAGCATTCTATGGAAGCGGCTCGTATGGTAAAAGCAGAGGGCAAGCCTAACGACCTGCTCGAAAGAATTGCCAAAGACAATGCGTTTAACTTAAACAAAGAAGAGCTTGCAACTCTTTTAGAGCCTAAAGATTATGTGGGTAGAGCACCCCAGCAAACAGAAGAATTTATAAATGAATGTGTTGCTCCGATACTTGAGGCACACAAAGACGAAATGGATGTAACAGTCGAAATTAACGTGTAAGGCAGGCGAAAAAAATGAAACTGGGTTTTATTGGCGGCGGAAATATGGCGTATGCGATTGCGTGCGGTGTTTTGGCTGCAGATTTGTATAAGGCAGAGGATATATATATAAGCGACCCTAACGCAATGGCTTTAGAAAAGTTTAACAAAATGGGAATGAGTGCTAAGGCGGATAACAAAAACGCATTAAACGGAGATATCATAGTTCTTGCGGTTAAACCATTTATTTATCCTTTGGCACTTTCTCAGCTGACGGGTATAGCCGATAAGGATGAACTTAAAAGCAAGGTGTTCGTATCAATTGCGGCAGGTGTTACAACGAGCGAAGTAAAAGAATGGCTCGGTTTTGATGCTAAGGTTGTACGTGTAATGCCAAACACTCCTGCTATGGTATTAGAGGGAATGAGTGTTTTGGCAAGTGAATGCCTACCTGCTACTACCGATGAATTTAATGCGGTAAAACAAATTTTTGAGGCAATCGGCGAGGTCGAAGTGATGAGCGAAAGCCTTTTAAATTCTGTTATTGCAGTGAGCGGCAGCAGTCCGGCATACATCTATATGCTTATCGAGGCAATGGCAGACGGAGCAGTTCGTGACGGCATTCCGCGAGATAAAGCTTATCGCTTGGCGGCGCAGTCGGTGCTAGGCTCTGCTAAAATGGTTTTAGAGACGGGCAAGCATCCGGGCGAGCTTAAAGATATGGTATGCTCACCAAAGGGAACCACTATTGCTGCAGTCGCAGAACTTGAAAAAAACGGGTTCAGAAATTCAATCCTAGAAGCGATGAAAGCCTGCACCGAAAAATCAAATGCCACAAAATAATTTCTAATAAATGACAGTTTTAAATTGATTTAAATTTCACATAATAAAAATATAATTTTAAAAGAGGTGGAATTTAAATGAAAAGCTTAAGTTTTATTGGAGGCATTATTGCAGGT
Source organism: Clostridia bacterium (assembly GCA_045595745.1). Taxonomy (GTDB): domain Bacteria; phylum Bacillota; class Clostridia; order UBA1381; family UBA9506; genus RGIG1666. The sequence continues at coordinate 13,283 of JAZOBB010000110.1, forward strand.
GCGGTAGTAGGGTCAGCGGTAACTATGTTTATGGACCCGATAAGCGACAAGCAAAGAAGAAAAATGCACAAATCATCAAATCATATGTTTAAGACAATGGGTAGTGTTTTAGATGCAATGATTATGAAGAATTAAGTTATAAAAGGGATGTAAAAACTCGGTTTTTACATCCCTTTTATATATAGAAAAAAATACCTCTATACAAAAATATATAAAACTTAATATACATAAACTGCCCAATCAAGCGGTTTTTATGCTTTTATAAAAAATATTTCCTGTCTTTTTCCAAAATTTTTACATTGATGCTTAAAATATCTCATGTTATACTGGTAAAGCGTAGGGAGGTCATAACATGAGAAGAAAAATTCTGGCACTTTTGTGTTGTGTGATATGTGCGGTTACGGCATCGGCATATGTTGGGGCGGCAAAAGAAGAGAATATAAATTTTGATACGCCCATATGCCTTACAGTTAATAATTCTTATCTTAAAATGGATTCAGAACCGTTTTTGTTTGATGGTCTTACCTTTGTTCCGATTCGTTTTGTGAGTGAGGCATTAGGAGCAGAGGTTGATTGGAACACAGGAAAAAATAGTGCTATTATAAATGACGGAAAAACTAAAATCGAATTACCGGTGGGTAAAAAATATGCATACGTAGGCGGCAAAAAGGTGTCGGTAGGTCACAGTGTAAAGCTGGTTAATGACAGGACATATGTGCCGGTTCGATTTGTTTCTGAAAATTTGGGCTGCGATGTCGGCTGGGACAGCAGCAGCTATACCGTAGAAATCTTTAAAGATGGCGTTACGGTTAACGAAAGCTTAATAGGCGAAAGAGGATACAATGACGATGAAATTTATTGGCTTTCAAAAATTATTCACGCAGAAAGCCGAGGAGAGCCAATGCAGGGTAAAATTGCAGTTGGTAACGTTGTGTTAAACAGAGTAGCAAGCAGTATGTTTCCTAATACAATATACGGTGTTATTTTTGATCGCAATCACGGAACGCAGTTTTCGCCCATATTAGATGGCTCCATCTATCAGACTCCGCTTGGCGATAGTGTTATAGCGGCTAAACGTGCTTTAAGAGGTGAAACCGAAGCAGGAAGAAGTCTTTATTTTTTAAATCCGCGCATTGCAACAAGCTCGTGGATTATAAAAAACAGAGTTTTTCATAAGACTATTGCAAACCATGATTTTTATTTATAAGAAAATAAGACTGCCATATGGCAGTCTTATTTTCTTATAAATTTTCTAAAACCAGGCAAATCATTTTCGCTGAGCCATCAGTTCCCAAAACAGAGCTATCAATTGAAAGGTGATAGTTTTTAGCTTCGCCCCATTTTTGTCCTGAGTAATAGTTATAAAAATTCGCACGTTTTTTATCGGTTTTTAAAATAATATCTTCTGCTTTTTTATTGTCAGCATCGCAAACAGCCATAACTCGCTCAATTCTTTTATCCATTGGAGCGTGAACAAACAGGTTAAAACAGTTTTTGTTTTCTCTAAGAATATAGTCGGCACAACGACCTACAATAACACACGAGCCTTCTTGAGCCATTTCGGTAATTACGTCAGACTGAATCTGAAAAAGAGTTTCGTTCATTGATATAGGAGGCATTCCTGTCATTGGTCCTGAAGACGCGTATGCGCCCAATACCAGTGAGTAAAGAAGGCTGTTTGCCGCCTGCTCGTCTGCGCTTTTAAACATTGATTCTGAAAGCCCGCTCTTTTTTGCAGCGGCAACTATCAGTTCCTTGTCATAAAACGGTATATCAAGGATTTCTGCCAGCTTACGTCCGATTTCGCGACCGCCGCTGCCAAACTGTCTTCCAATGGTGATTATTGTATTTTTTTTCATAATCAATGCACCTCCAAATGCCTGAAAAAATATTTGCTGTCTTTACACTATATACAAAAACTAAAATTTTGTACCATATTTAATATCTTATTTTAAAAGAGTAACTGTTCTGGTTGTGCCATCCCATTTTGGTTCAATGCCAAAGGCTTCGCTTATTGCACGAAGCGGAACTAAAGTACGGTCATAGCGAATTACCGGAGCCGAGGGCAAGCTGACTTCTTTTGAGCCTATATACATAGTCGGATTATCGATAAACATTGTAAGCGAAACGTTGCCGGACTGAATAGCTATGCTGCGATTTTCACCATTCCATACAACGTTTGCACCCAGTGCCTGACTTATAACGCGAATAGGAACCATTGTGCTGTCGTTTATTATGGTCGGCGGAACATCACTTCCTACAAGCTCGCCATTTAAATATACCTTAAGCGGTTTTTGAAGCTCGACACCTTGCTGTGCCCATTCTCCGCCGCAAACTGTTTGCAGAGTATGGTTTCCTGCTGCAAATTGTGATAAATAGAGATTATATTTTCCAAATTCGCCTGAGAAATAGCTAACCTCTTTGCCGTCAACCAACACAGCCGCATTAGGATGCATTTCACCGAATTTATGTGTGTAAATATAAACGGGAGAATCCTCTGCCTGCATCAAAGATGACATTTCGTGATAGGTTGCCGCTTTGTTTTGACCTCTCTGAATAAAGTGAGGCAGCTTTATAAGGCTTAAATAACGATTTTTTAAAGTATCGTTTGTACACAAGGCAACATCGACTACCTCAAAGCTAAGAGAACGGTCAAAGTAATGTATAAGCTTTACCTGCGGATAAACCATAGGTATGTAGCGGTACATTTTTTCTAACTGGTCTAAACCCCATTGTGTACAATCTTCACCAAGTGAGCGGGTATAGTGAGTAACACCGGATTCGCTCAAGGCAATAGGCTTACGTGAGCCGTATTTTGTTATAACCTCGCTAAGTGCCAGCACGGGGTCTGCGCTGTCACCTGATTGAAAAACTATTTCATTAAATTTTTCCGCCTGCGACCAGTCGTTTCTGCCGAGAAAATATTTTTGTGAATATAATGAACAACCAACCCAGTCAACATACTCGTCGCCCGGATAGTAGTCGTTCATATCAATATCCCAGGAAGAGATACTGTTAGGGCTCCACATCATAGCAATATTAGAACAGGAAGAACGCACAAGATTGGTAATTTTGCGGAAAGCATCAATAAACTGTGAGGGATTGGCTCTGTTATCCCATATGTTCATTTCTGCGCCAAAACGAAGAATAATCTTTAAATCCTGATAGTCTCTTAGTACATCTAAAAGCTGGCTTACATAGCTTGTGTCGTTAACTATGTAGGCAATGTCTGCTCCCTGACGCGGACAGTTTAAAGCAATTGTAACCATTTGACCGCGCTCGCGAGCTCTGTCTAAAATGATTCTGGGCCAGGTGAAATCTGTTGCGCCATATTCGATGTAAAGCAGAACCGACGAGGTGGTGGTTATTGAATCAGCAAGGTCACTGTCAGAGGTCACACCGTAATATATGCCGCTTTTCGGCTCGTGCTTAGCACCGTAATAAATCTGCGGCGTAGTGGTTTGCTGATACATTTTAAGCTGAGTAGTATATTGAAGAATTTTATTTTCGGCTATTTTAACACCGTCAGCCCATCCGCATTGTGTGGCATAAGGAATATATTTTTTAAATACCTCTGCAGATTCTGCAAATCTTTCGCATTGCTCTAAAAGCTCAGCAGTCTGCAAAAGCTTGGTAGCCGCCATCATAGGAATGTCATATCGCGAGCCGACAGCCGCATCTGATTCTAAAATGCTTACAATCTGTTCGCACAGACTTTTGGCAGAGTCAGCATCTTTGTACTCAACAGCTGCCATAAAGTTGTCGTTAATGGTCCAAAAGCTGCCCGGTAGCTCGGCTGATACGGGCAGACATAAGCTGCAAAAGGCTATAATAGCAGTAATAACAAGTGCAAATATTCTTTTTTTCATAAATTGACTCTCCTTAAAAGTTGATAATTTATTTTAACATATAAAAAGATTAATTGCAATAAAAAA
>JAZOBB010000111.1:0-20634 GCA_045595745.1 Clostridia bacterium
ATGGACTGTATTTACAAAAGCGAGTTTTTGTGATAAAATAAAATTAGGTGCTAAATTAAGGAGGCTTTTAAATGAAAAGGTTAGTAGCTTTGGTTATGGTATTAATGTTAATATCTGGCACAAATGTTTTTGCATACGAAGTGCGTACTGAATATAAACAGCCGGGCTTTCCTGAATCCTTTGTTCCCGAAAAGGTAAGTCTTTTTTCAGATGATGACGATTTAGAAGAGGCTTTGGTTAAAGGGTGGGAGACTTTCGCCGAAAAAATAGACGTATCTGATTTTGGAATGAATATTAACGATATCGGAAACAAATACTGGCAGATATTATATAAAAATCCCCTGTTTTATTATGTGAGCGGAGGGTTTAAATACAGCTATTATCCTAACGGCAAGGTTACATCGGTTTATCCCATATACACCGAATCTGACAAGGCCTCTGTAAAAAACACAATTGACGAAATAAACAAAGCTACAGACGAGATTCTTTTATACGTAAACGGAAATATGTCTGATTTTGACAAGGTTATGGCAGTGCATGACTATATGGCATTAAATTATGAATACGACCATACTTTAAAAAATCATTCGATAACAATAATGACTACCAAAACAGGAGTTTGCGAATCGTATGCCCGTGCATTTTATCATATAATGGATAAGCTGGGAATTGATTGTGGTTTTGTTACCTCTGAAAGTATGAATCATGCATGGAATATTGTTGAGCTTGACGGAAAATGGTATCATATTGATTTAACCTGGGATGACCCTACATATAACGGTGCAGATGCGTTTGCTCAGGTAACTCACGAATATGCACTTTTAAGTGACGAGAAAATAAAAACGATTATAAGTCCGCATTACGGTTATGATTTGGGCGAATTATCTGCTAGCTCTAAGCTATATGACAATGCTCCGTGGAGAGGAAGAGGCTCGATAGTTTTCTCAAACGGAGTAAGCTATTACATAAAAGGAACTAGCTTGGTAAGCAGTAGAGGCGAAATTATTTATAATGGACTTGACGGCAATGACGGTGGCTGGGATTTGGATTCAACCAGTTATTATCCTTCGGCAGTTTTTGCCAATATTGCCGAGTATAACGGAAAGATATATTTTAATACCGACACAGCACTTTATTCATATAATCCAAAAACAAAGCAAAAAGAAAAGCTGTTGTCTAAAACAGCTCTTGCAGGATTATACATTGACAAAAACACCTTGCGTTACAGCAGGATTAGTCCGTCAAACGGTCAAATTCAAGAGGCAGGGAGCATAAATTTGGGAGATATTCGTTATGGCGAGCCTTATTATGACGATGATGAGCTGATAATAAAAATTTATAAAGAAACCAGCGAGCCTATGATGGTATTCACAAGTGAAGTTGCCAAAAACGGAAAAGCTATGTCGATTCAGTCAAGCAAATTAGAAGAAAAAGGTCTTTATGAAGTTGAATTTGACAAAAAAAATCAAGAACAAGAAGTATTTTACTGGGATGAAAATCTAAAGCCGTTAAAAAATTTGGATGTTGTAAAAAAATAGCAGCAAAACAAGGGGCTGGACGGAAAATAGCGCAGATTGGACAAACTGAACCCGTAGGGGTTACCCGAAGCTGTACGTTGGTACAGCGAGAGGTGAAGTTTGTTAAAAACGCAAGGCATTATAACAAAAGGAATTCGTCAAATGACGAATTCCTTCATTAATTTTTATGTTATTTCAGATTTGTTGATTCAATAAAAAGGCTTAGTTGCACGTTTTATTTGCCTTGCGTGGTGTGCGCATTTTACTACAGCACCGTTATTTCGTGTCCGCCATCGGCTACTTGCGACACATAAAACGATGCGGCATATCCTATTTTTTTCTCATAAGCTTTGCCTACCTGCTCGATAAATGTATCGACTGCCTCGCTTTTTACGAGCGAAACCGTGCATCCGCCAAAGCCTGCGCCGGTCATTCTGGAGCCGATTACTCCGTCAATTTTTCTTGCCTCACTTACTAAGGTATCAAGCTCGTCCCCAGTTACTTCATAGTCATATCTTAAAGAATCGCCCGACTCGTTCATAAGCTGACCGAATTTTATCATATCACCGTTTTTAAGAGCTTCTACACTTGCTAACACACGTGCGTTTTCTGTTATAACGTGCTTAACTCTTTTTCTTACGACTTCGTCTTTAATATCAGCTTTGTGAGCATTAAACTCGTCAATTGATATATCGCTTAAATTTTTTGCGTTCTGATAAAACTCTTTTAAAACAGCCAGACCTGCCTCGCACTCGGCTCTGCGCTCATTATATTTTGATGTTGCGAGACTGCGTTTTTTGTTGGTGTTTGCTATAACCAAAGTGTAGCCATCCATGCTCAGTTTTGCGTGTCCGTATTCCATTGTGTCGCATTTTAAGAAAATTGCACAGTCCTTTTTGCCCATCGCTGATGCAAACTGGTCCATTATTCCGCAATTTACTCCTATATAGTTATGCTCGGTTTTTTGCCCGATAAGTGCCATTTCTATCATATCTACAGGCTTATTTATGCCATTTTTTTCATTAGAAAGTGTGGCAAAAGCAAGTGCCGTTACAACCTCGATTGCGGCAGATGACGAAAGACCGCCACCGTGCGGAAGTGTGTCATCGTAGAGCATATCGCAGGCGCAAATATCATAGCCTGCTTTAGATAGCTCGTTCATAACACCTGCCTGATAGTCACCCCACGATAAATCGCGGTAATTTTCCAATGCGTTTATATCAATTTCGACAATGCCGACAAGGTCTGTTGCTTTCATTCTTACAATATTATCATCTCGCAGACGAAGAGCAATGGTCGAACCCATTGAAAGTGCCGCTGGGAAAGCATATCCGCCATTATAGTCGGTGTGTTCACCTATTAAATTTACACGGCCGGGTGAATGAAATATTCTTATTTCGCCACCTGCGCCGTAGAGTGATTTAAATTCTTTTGTTAATTCCTGTACAGTCATTTTTATCCTCCTAATCGCAGTGCTCAGTTGTAAAATATCCTTCTAAATTCAAAACATATTTGCCGTCTTCTTCTTTAAATCTTAACAGCTTATAAAGCTCTTCTAAATTCTTGTTGTTTCCGTAAAGCTTTTTTATTCCTCTTAAATCCGCAAGATTCATAATGGCTTTTAAAAGCCCTAATTTAAGGCTCATATCATTTGCTGCAGAAGAAAGCACTAACAAATCAAGATAAACCAGTCCTTCCTTTAAGCTGAGCGAAGTAATACCTAAAATTTTATCGTTCTCTTCACAAACCATAACTATATCATCGCCAAGCTTATATGCACTATCGCAGTTTTTCAAAAAATCCTGCGCTTTTGTTTTATCGCTTGTTTCTTTTATTGTCAGCATTTTTATCACCACCAATAAGAAGTTGAATTTCGCCGGGGGTTAGGTGTCTCCACTTTCCTCTGGGAAGATTTCCTAAAATAACATTTCCTACCGCGACTCTGCGCAAACGGATAACCGTATGTCCAACCGCCTCGCACATTTTACGAATCTGGCGGTTTCTGCCCTCTGAAATTACGAAAGTAAGGTCAGTTGTTCCCTCGGTTTGCTTTGTAATTTCCACACGTGCGGGTGCTGTCATCCGTCCGTCGATTTCCACACCTTTTCTTAGCTGCCAGACAGTATCCATATCAACCATACCGCTGACTGTGACTTGATATTTTTTCTTAACCTCGTTTGCAGGATGAGTTAAGTGATAGGTAAAATCGCCGTCGTTTGTTAAAAAAATCAATCCCTCGCTGTCGTAGTCAAGTCTGCCGACGGGGTAGAGCCTTGCATCTAAATCAGAAACGAGGTCTAAAACGGTTTTGCGGTCAAACTGGTCCTTTGCCGAGGTTATATATCCGACGGGCTTATTAAGCATTATATAGTATTTTTTACTGCTTTCGGCAATCTGCTTTGAATCAACGTAAACCTTGTCTTTGTCAGGATTAATTTTAGTTCCAAGCTCTGTTATAACCGTTTTATTCACGCGGACACGACCTGCTAAAATCATTTCCTCGGCAGCGCGGCGCGATGCGACACCGCATTGAGCCATATATTTTTGAAGCCTTACTAATTCTGCCATAAATTTCTCCGTTCTGTTTTGTTATCTTAAAAATTGCTTATTAAAATCTTTTATAATTATATAATGTTTTTTAAAAAACTTCAATATTATTGCTTAAAAAAATAAAATAATTTATTAAAGCCGATAAATCTAATTATGATAAAATATGATAAATTTCATCATGCGTGCCTTGATTCTTTAAAACGAATGTGTTATACTTATTATATTATGAGTTTTTGTACCCTGTTTTTAAGAAGGGTAAAATGTGAAAGTGGGGATTTTGTAAAGATGAAAGCACAATTGTCATCTATTTGGTATCAGGCACTAAAGATGCTCAAAGAGAAAAAAGAGGTAAGTACATCGGCATATGACCATTGGATAGAGCCGCTGTTGCCGGTTGGAATTTCTGAGGATACCATTTATTTAAAAGTGCCGACCGAGGTACATTACGAAATAGTACAAACCATTCATTTAGATGCGATAACCGAGGCGGTTAACCTTGTTGCTGACCATTACTATAAGGTAATAATACTTGACCACGATGAAGAAACACCACCCGAGCTTGAATATACGGTTGCGTTTGACCGCGCAGGCGATGAGGCGACATCGTTAAACCCCAGATACACCTTGGATTCATTTGTGGTCGGTGATTCTAACCGTTTGGCACATGCTGCGTCAAAAGCGGTATCCGAAAGACCGGCGGCAGCATTTAATCCGTTGTTTTTATACGGTGGTGCAGGTCTTGGTAAAACGCATCTTGTTCAGGCTATAGGTAATAAGATTATGGAGGATAATCCCTCTGCGAATATTGTTTACGTTACAAGCGAAAAATTTATGAATGAGTTTATAAATTTAATGGTTACAAAAAAGAATACCATTGATTTCAGAAATAAATACCGTACTTGTGATGTTTTAATTATTGACGATATTCAGTTTTTATCAAATAAGGATCAGACACAGGTTGAGTTTTTCCATACCTTTAATGCTCTTCACGAGGCTAACAAGCAGATTATTATGACATCTGACCGTCCTCCTAAAGAGATTAAAGAGCTTGAAGAGCGTATGCGTACACGTTTCGAATGGGGTCTTATTGTAGACATAAAGCCACCTGATTTAGAAACACGTGTTGCAATTTTGCGCAAAAAAGCTAGTGAAGAAAACTTTGACGTTCCTGATAATATTCTGTTTTATATCGCTGAAAACCTGAAGTCTAACATAAGAAATTTAGAGGGCGTGTTAAAAAGACTTACCGCTTATAAAGTGCTTATGGGCAGACCTATTACAATGTCTTTGGCAGATGAGGCAATTAAAGAGTTTTTAAACAAAGACGAGGATAAGCATATAAACACGGAGTATATTTTGTCAATTGTGGCAAACTATTTTAACATTACATCAGACGAGATTCTTTCCTCTAAAAGAACACAGGAGATTTCGTATGCGCGTCATATTGCTATGTACTTAATACGTGAGTTCACGAACCTAAGTCTTCCTAAAATAGGTCAGGAGCTAGGTGGCAGAAATCATGCAACCATTATGCATGGAATTAAAAATATCGAGACCAGTATGCAAAAGGACAGCGATACCAAAAAAATAATTGATGAATTGGTTAAAAATTTAGAAAACCGCGACTAATGCGGGGAGGCGGAATATGAACATCGAAATCACTACAGAATTTATAAAGCTTGACCAGCTTTTAAAGTTTGCGGGGCTTTCTTTTTCGGGGGCAGATGCAAAAGAACTTATTTTAAGCGGAGTAGTAAGTGTAAACGGCGAAATTTGCACCATGCGTGGCAAAAAAATCCGCCCTGGCGACGAAGTTTTATTAGAGCTTGATGATGAGCTGATTACACTTACGGTAGAATAGCTATGTATATTGAACAATTAAGCCTTAAAAATTTCCGAAATTATAAAAGTGAGGAATTTTCGTTCATTCCGCAGACCAATATTTTATATGGCGAGAATGCTCAGGGCAAAACAAATGCACTAGAAGCAGTGTATTTGTTTTCTATAGGCAAATCTTTTCGCACGATGCAAGACAGAGAGCTTATTCGTTTCGGTGAAGAAATGGCACGTGCTGAGCTTGTATTTTCGGATAATAAAAGACGGCAAAAAATCGAAATTATACTGCGCCGCGACAAAAAGAAACAAATAAAAATAAACGGTGTTGTTATTCATAAGCTGAGCGAGCTTGTAGGGCGGCTTAATGTTGTCTTGTTCTGTCCTGAGGAGTTGGGGTTGGTAAAAGAAGGGCCTAACGTTCGCCGTCGCTTTTTAGATATCGCTTTAAGCCAGTTAAGACCCAATTATTATCATTTGTTAGGGCTTTATAACAAGGTTTTGGAGCAAAGGAACAATCTTATAAAAAAAATAAAGTTTCAAAATGCCGCATCGCTTGCAGATACGATGTTTGTCTGGAACGAAAAGCTGGCAACGTACGGGGTTCAGATTGCCGCATATCGTGCTGAATTTGTAAAGCTGTTAGAGGGCTATGCCCAAAAAGTTCATTCTGAGATTTCGGGCGAAGAGCTTTTGGTTGAATATCGCACAAGAGTAGGCACAAAAGAAGATTTTTTAGAAAAGCTTAATAATAATTTAGATAAAGAAATAGAGCAGGGGTATACTCTTTATGGTCCGCATCGAGACGATATTTATCTTGCAGTGTCGGGTCGTGATGCCAAAAACTTTGCATCTCAGGGGCAGCAACGCACAATTGTGCTGTCTTTAAAGCTTGCTCAGGCAGATTTGCTTTTTGAAGAAACGGGCGAATATCCGGTGCTTTTGTTAGATGATATTATGTCAGAGCTTGATGCCGGACGCAGAGCGTATCTTGCAGGCAAAATTTTGAACAAACAGGCAGTTATTACCTGCACAGACATAGAACAAAATCTTAAAACTGATGCGGCAAAAACAATTCAAATAAAAAGCGGAGCTATTTTGTAAAAGAGGGGGAAAAGTAATGTTTTTACACTTAGGCGGCGATACGGTGGTTAATCTAAAAGATGTTATCGCTATAATGGATTTAGATGTTACCAGTACCTCAAAAATAACCCGCGAGTTTTTGGCGGTTGCAGAAGAAGAGGGCTTTGTTGTAAATGTTTCTGAGGATTTGCCAAAATCGTATGTGCTAACCGAAATAGACCACAAAAGTAAAATTTTTGTGTCGCCTATTTCATCGGCAACACTTTTAAAAAGAGCAAAAAGCTTTTCTAGCATTGCAACAACAATAGATATAGAATAATAGATTACAGATAAAAATTTTTAATAAAATGCAAGAAAATGTTTGACAAACGTTTTGGTTTAATGTATAATGGTAGGGTATCTGGGTGTGGCGCAGTTTGGTAGCGCGCTTGAATGGGGTTCAAGAGGCCGCTGGTTCGACTCCAGTCACTCAGACCAAAAATCCGCACACTATCGTGTGCTGATTTTTTACTTAATTTATTAAAACTAAAAAAGTGATAAGATTCTTACGAATCTTGTCACTTTTTTGTATATTACCAGATATATCTTAAATCTATTGACTTTTTAGGAGCCAGGGGAGTAGCGGTTTCCAAATCCCAAAGATAAGCTGAAACTTTTACTGAATAGTAATCAGTGAGTATAATCGGTTCTCCGTTGTATTTATGCAACTCTGTCATTTTTCCGTTTTCATCATATGCTACGACATAACCAACAGCTCCCTCGGGTACATTTACAAAGCTAACATCTACGATAATTCCCTCATATGCCCAAGGGTCTGCATAAAGCCTTGTAATAGCAGGGTTGTTACCTTTAAAGTGGAGAGTTGCGCTCATTAAAAAATGATCTTCGCCTATCTGGATAGCTTCCCATTCTGTGGGTGTTCCGTCAAAGTATACATCCGTTAAAGCCATGCAGGCATCGAACACATAATCGCCTATTTTTTTAATGTTGTTTGGCAGAGTAATGCTTGTAAGCTCTCGGCATGAGACAAAGGTTCCATCATTAATTTCGGTTACGGAGTCGGGTATTTTTATACTAGTAAGCGACGCACACTCGGTAAATGAATCAGCACCAATTGATGTTACACTATCCGGAATATCTATAGAAGCGAGATTAAAAGCACAACTAAAGGCACCTTCACATATTGTTTTTACCGTATGGGGTATTGCGTATTCGGTGTTGGCACTTGCTGATGGGTATTGCATTAATTCGGTTTTATCTATATTAAATAACACCCCATCAACCGAACAAAAATTGGTGTTTTTGCTATCCACATTAATATATGAGATTTGGGTGCAATAATTAAATGCATACCAACCGATTTCAGTTACAGAGGCAGGAATATCAATGCTGCTTAACCCGTAACAATATTCAAAGGCTGCATTTCCGATCGTGGTTAATCCATCGGGCAGATTTATGGTTTTAAGACTTGAAACATTTGAAAAGGCAGCAGTACCGATGGTTTTTACTGTGTTGGGAACAGAGTAGTTTTCATCGATTTTTCCTGCAGGATATGCCAGCAACTCAGTTTTGTCTTTTGTAAAAAGAACATCATCGGCTACACAGAAAGATGTATTTTCGCTATCTATGGTAAATTTAGTAATTTGGTGACAGGAGGCAAATGCCCAGTCGCCAATGCTGCTGACGTTTACGGGGAGGTTTACTTCTGTAAGTGTAAAACAACCTTCAAATGCGCATTCGCCGATTGTTTTTAAGGTTGACGGAAATTTGATAGCTTTAAGACTTTGACACCAGGCAAAAGCTTCGTCCTCTATAGTTTCGAGACCTTCGGGAAGGGTGAGGTTTTCAAGACGGTAGTGTTCAAAAAAAGCACCCGCTTTTATAGTTTTAACTCCGTCAGGAACCACAAATGATGGTTCTGATTTTTTTTCGGGGCAAAGCACCAGCTCGGTTTTGTCGTTGCTATATAAAACACCGTCAACCGAAGTGTAAACAGTATTAGAGCTGCTAACGTTTATTGCTTCTAAATTTCTGGTATATTCAAAAGCATAAGGATCTATATATACAACACTTTCGGGAATATAAATTTCTTTTACATCCGTACCTTGCATTGCAGTATTGCCAATTTCGGTTATGCCATCTTCAAACACAAGCTTTGTTACACCGTACATACAAGAGCTCCAAGGAGCTTGTTCTTTATACTCAACGTAAAATTCACCTGTGCCGCTGATGGTTAAGGTATCGTCTTTAATTTTCCAGGTAAAGTTTTCGCCGCAACTGCCGCTGTATTCATCTGCGCTTACGGTGCAAAAAACAGATAGACCGCATATCAAGCACATAATAACGGCAAAGGCAGTAAGTCTTTTAACAAACATTTTTTTCATAATAAAACCCCTTTTATATAATTTTAATTTTTTTTAATTGTACCATAAATAGCATATTTTGTCTACTATTGCAAATATATAAATGAAAAATGCGTATTTTTTGTTTTTTGTATGCGAAAAATGTCAATTTTTTGCGTTAAATGCAGTAAATTTTTAAATTTGTACTGTACATCTAAAAAAAATTGTGATATAATTTATAAGATAGCGGAGGTATGCCGCATATAAATGAAGAGTGGTGAGTGGATGAACAAAAGAATTCATATTATTGTGGGGCATTACGGCAGCGGAAAAACAGAGTTTGCAATAAATTATGCAATTAAGCTTAAAGAAAGCTATGAAAAGGTTATGATTGCAGATTTAGATATAGTAAATCCATACTTTCGTACTAACGATGTTAAAGAAATGCTTGAAAAAGAGGGCATTTCGGTTTTGGCATCGCAGTACGCAGGCAGCAATGTCGATATACCTGCTCTGCCGGCAAACATTCACAGCTTGTTTGACAATAAAAATGCCGCCGTTGTTTTAGATGTTGGCGGTGACGAAGACGGCGCGGTTGTGCTGGGAAGATTTAAACAGCAAATCGAGGCAGAGGGATATGAAATGCTGTTTGTTGTAAATACGTTCAGACCGCTGACAAACGATAGTGATTCTATTTTGCAGGTGTTGGGCGAGGTTGAAGATGCAAGCCGTCTTAAAGTTACGGGCATCGTTAACAATTCAAATCTTCAGCATTTAACAAAAACCGAAGATGTTATAAAAGGTCAGAACGAGATAGATAAAGCAGCTAAAAAACACGGCAGCGCCGTGTCATATATATCGGGATTGCCCGAGGTGCTTGACGGTTTAGACGAAAAATCTAAAGAAAAGGCTTTTCCGATTAAAAGATACTTGGATTTGGGGTATCAGTTTTAGCAAATTATTTTCAATTGATTTTGGAGGTGTAATAAATGGCAAAGGTCGTTTTTAACGAAGAAAAATGTAAAGGATGTTATCTTTGTATGACTGCTTGTCCGAAGAAAATTATTGTTATTGCAGAGGACAGAATGAATGCAAAGGGTTTTCGTCCTGTCGAGGTTTTAGAAATGGATAAATGCCTTGGCTGTGCAATGTGTGCGACTATGTGTCCTGATTGCGTTATCGAGGTATTTAAGTAAAACTGACAAAATTAGTTAATTTTAGAAAGGAAGTAGTAATAAATGGCTGAAAAAGTTTTGGTTAAAGGAAACGAAGCCCTTGCAGAAGCGGCTATTCTTTCCGGATGCCGTCATTATTTTGGTTATCCGATTACACCGCAGACAGAAATTGCTGCATATATGGCAAAACGTATGCCAAAGGTTGGCGGTGTATTTCTTCAGGCAGAAAGCGAGCTTGCTGCCGCAAATATGGTATTTGGTGCTGCCGGTGCAGGTGCACGTGCGCTTACATCGTCATCAAGCCCCGGTATCAGCTTAAAGGCAGAGGCCCTGTCTTATATCGCAGGCTGCGACTTGCCCTGCGTTGTTGTAAATATTGTTCGTGCGGGTCCGGGTCTTGGTGGTATCCAGCCGGCGCAGTCTGACTATTATCAGGCTACAAAGGGTCACGGTCACGGCGACTATCAGATGATAGTTTTAGCACCAAGCTCTGTTCAGGAGATTATCCACTTAACAGCAGATGCTTTTGATTTAGCTGACCTTTATCGTATGCCCGTTATGATTATGGGTGACGGTATGTTAGGACAGATGATGGAGCCTGTTGAATTTGACCTTGGCGAACGCCGTAAGCTGCCCGAAAAAGACTGGGCAACAACAGGAACAGATATGAAACGTAAGCACAACATCATAAACTCTCTTATTATGAATCCTGACGATTTAGAGGCTTGTGTTCGTGCACGTTATGAAAGATACGAGCAGATTAAAGCTACCGAGGCAAGAGCCGAGGAATATATGATGGACGATGCAGAGTATATGATTACTGCATACGGAACAACTGCACGTATTGCTAAAAATGCAATCGTAGAACTGCGCAAAAAGGGAATTAAAGTTGGTTTGGTTCGCCCGATTACACTCTGGCCATTCCCTGAAGCTACTTACAAAAAATATGCTGACAAGGTTTCGGCAATCTTAAGTGTCGAAATGAGCATGGGTCAGATGGTTGATGATGTAAGACTTGCAGTAAACGATAAAGTACCCGTACATTTCTACGGTCGTACCGGCGGTAATATTCCGTATCCGGACGAGATTATTAAAGCTATGGAAAAGATTGCAGGAGGTGACAAATAATGCAGCAGGTATTTAAAAAACCAAACGCTCTCTGTGATGTTAATCTGCATTATTGCCCCGGTTGTACACATGGTATAGTACACCGTCTTGTTGCAGAGGTTTTAGATGAATTAGGAATCGAAGGAAAGGCTATCGGTGTTGCGCCGGTTGGCTGTTCGGTTTTTGCATATGATTATTGGGAATGCGATATGCAGCAGGCTGCACACGGTCGTGCTCCGGCAGTTGCAACAGGTATCAAACGTGTTCATCCTGATAAGGTAGTATTTACCTATCAGGGCGACGGTGACTTAGCATCTATCGGTACTGCCGAGACTGTTCACGCGGCAATGCGCGGTGAAAACATCACCATTATCTTTATTAACAACGCAATTTACGGTATGACCGGTGGTCAAATGGCTCCTACATCTTTGCCCGGTCAGGTAACTCAGACATCACCTTACGGACGTGACCCCAAAACTCAGGGCTATCCTGTTCGTATGAGTGAGATGCTGGCACAGACTGATGGTGCAGCTTATATCGAACGCGTATCTGTTGACTGTGTTAAAAATGTAAATAATGCTAAAAAAGCAATTAAAAAAGCTTTCCAGACTCAGTTAGACGGCAAGGGCTTTTCTTTGGTAGAGGTTTTATCTACTTGTCCTACCAACTGGGGTAAATCTCCGATTGAGGCACTGGACTGGCTCAGAGAAAACATGATTCCGTACTATCCTTTGGGAGTTAAAAAGGATAAAACAACCGAAGAATAATAGGTCGCTCATTATTTAAGTATGATTAAGACGAAGGAACTGTAGTAAAATAAGATATTTTGCTACAGCCTTCGGCTTGGTTATGTTATAGTGAGTCAGACCTTTTTATGTTTTATGGAAGTATTAATATCCTAAAAAGGATTGATAATAATGCAAGTAACAAAAATTGAACCGCAAAAAAGGAACAAAAACCGCAGCTCGGTTTATATTGACGACAGCTTTGCTTTCGGAATTGATAACTTTGACCTTCTAAAACTGAAAATAGCGGTTGGAGATGAGTTAGATAGCGAAAGACTTGAGTTTATTCATCAAACTGTGCTTTTGTCAGCGGCAAAAAACTACGGAATGAAGCTAACTTCTGTGCGTAGTTACACAAAGGCCGCGCTCTTGCGTAAGATGCTAGAAAAAGGCTTCGATGAACCTGAAATAAATCAAACCATTGCTTTTTTAGAAGAATATAAGCTTTTAGATGACGAAGAATATGCGAAAAGATTTGTAAACGATTGTATTAACATAAAAGGATACGGTAAATTCCGTATAAAAAACGAGTTAAGAGAAAAAGGAATTGACAAAGATACGGCAGACAGAATTTTGTCTGAATACGATTTTAACGAAATAGAAGAGGAAAAAATATTGCCGCTGGCACAAAAAAAACTCGGCGGCGATTTTACTATACAAAATATTGCAAAAACAAAAAGATATTTAGCATCACGCGGATTTAGCTTTGATGCGATAGATAGCGCAATAAGAAAAATTGCAGGCGGGGAGGAATGGAGCGAATGTTAAACGACAAAATACTTTCGGGCAAGCACATTTTAATAGGTGTATGCGGAGGAATTGCCGCATATAAAATTCCTGATTTAATAAGCAAATTAGTAAAGCTTGGTGCAGAGGTTAAAGTGATTATGACCCGTGCTGCAACCGAGTTTGTAACACCGCTTACATTTCAATCAATGTCTCATAATCCTGTTGCGGTCGATATGTTTTCTGAGCCGGTTGCGTGGGAGATAAGACATATATCTTTGGCTCAGTGGGCAGACACCTTGCTTGTTGCACCTGCAACTGCAAATATGATAGGAAAGCTTGCAAACGGCATAGCAGACGATATGTTGTCAACAGTTGCTTTGGCAACTCGTTCGCAAATATTGGTTGCACCGGCTATGAATACGGCAATGTATGAAAATGCTGCAACGCAGGCAAATATTAAAACTTTAAAAGAACGCGGAATAAAAATAATTGAGCCGGCTGAGGGAAGATTAGCTTGCGGAGATAGCGGCAAAGGCAAGCTTGCAGAGGTTGAGGTATTGCTTGATTCGCTTATATACGAGGTGGCATTTGAAAAAGATTTATTGGGTAAAAAAGTTCTGGTAACGGCAGGTGCTACTGTAGAATCTGTTGACCCCGTGCGTTTTTTAACCAATCATTCAAGCGGAAAAATGGGTATAGAAATTGCTCGTGCGGCACAGCTTCGCGGAGCGGATGTAACTTTAGTCTGCGGAAATGTCAGTGCCCAAACTCCTATGGGGGTTGACGTTATAAAAGTTAAAACTGCTCAGGATATGTTTGAAGTTTGCACATCGCGTCAGAAGGATGCAGATGTTATAATAAAAGCGGCTGCAGTTGCAGATTTTAAACCCAAAGATGTTGCCGATAACAAAATAAAAAAAGAAGGTGGCTTTGAGGGGGTAATTCGCTTAGAGCAGAATCCGGATATTTTAAAGTATTTAGGGGAGCATAAACCCGAAGGTCAAATTTTGGTAGGCTTCTGTATGGAAACACAGGATTTATTGGAAAATGCCAAGAAAAAGCTCGACAAAAAAAATCTTGATATGATTGTTGCAAATAGCCTGACAGAACCGAATGCGGGCTTTAAATCAGATACAAATACAGTAACTATTTTAGATAAAAACGGAAAAATAGAGGCCTTAGATAATATGAGCAAATTCTGCGTTGCGCAAGAGCTGCTCGACAGGGTGGTAAAATGTCTGTAAAAAATATTGTCGGTGTTGTAGTAGACCGTATGGCACGTGAAGTTGACCGCATTTTTCACTACACAGCCCCCGACGAGATGTATCAAAAAATGCAAATAGGGCTTTCGGTTTTAGTTCCGTTCGGTCGGGGCGATAACGTTTTAGAGGGTTATGTTGTAGAACTGCCCGAAGAAACCGAATACAAAGAGTTAAAAGAAGTCAGAGCAATATTATCTGAAGAGCCTTTGTTTGACGGTAAAATGCTGGAGGTCTGCCGATATATGCAGGATACCTGCTTTTGCACACTTGCATCGGCAATAAAGGCAATAACACCGCCGGGCCGAGGTGTTCGCAGAAATAGTGTGAATGATAAAATAATTAACGGCTCTCGCTTGGCTGTTTCAAACGACGAGGCATTTTCTATCTTAGAGAATATACGTGCCAAAGCTCCTAAACAGGCAAAAATAATTGAACTTTTGCTTCAAAATGATTTTGTTGCAAATGCAGATATACGTTTAATTACAGGAGCAGGGCAGGGAGCGATAAAGGCATTAGAGCAAAAAGAAATTATACGCCCCTCTCAGATAGAAGTGTTCAGAAAACCGGTTGATTTTTCGAAAATAAAGAGAACACAACCATTTGTGCCGACCAAAGAGCAAGAAGATGCAATTAAAGAAGTTACAAATGTGGTAGAAACGGGCAAAAATCAAACGTTCTTATTGCACGGAGTTACCGGCAGCGGAAAAACCGAGGTGTTTTTACAATGCATCGAAGCCGTTATTAAAAAAGGAAAAAGTGCAATAGTTTTAGTGCCCGAAATTGCATTAACACCTCAAACTGTTGAACGGTTTGTGGGCAGATTCGGCGAAAGAATAGCGATTATACATTCAAGGCTGTCGCTCGGTGAGCGTCATGATGAGTACAAAAGAATATTATCAGGAGAGGTAGATGTGGTAGTCGGTGTGCGCTCGGCAATATTTGCACCTCTTAAAAATCTTGGCTTAATTGTAATGGATGAAGAGCACGAAAACTCGTATAAGGCAGAAAATGTACCTGCATATCACGCACGCGATATTGCACTTTTAAGAGCTAAGCAGCATAAAATACCGCTTATTTTAGCATCAGCAACTCCTAGTATGGAAAGTTATTTTCTTGCTCAAAACGGGGAGTATAAGCTTTTAGAGCTGACTGCCAGAGCAAACAAAAATGATATGCCCGATGTCGAAATAGTAGATTTAAGACGTGAGCTAGCTGAGGGAAACCGCTCTGTGTTAAGCGGCAGACTTAAAGAAGAAATAGCTAAAAATTTAAAAAATGGCGAGCAGAGTATTCTGTTTTTAAACCGACGCGGATTTTCTACCTTTGTATCTTGCCGAAATTGTGGCTATGTGGTAAAATGTGAGCATTGCAATGTTTCTATGACTTATCATAAAAACAAAAATTATCTTACCTGCCACTACTGCGGATATACAGTTAAAAACTATGACACCTGTCCTGAATGCGGGAGCAAATATATAAAGCATTTCGGCACGGGAACGCAGAGGGTAGAAGAAGAGGTAAAAGAGCTTTTTCCCGATGCAACGGTTATACGTATGGATGTTGATACTACGGGCGGAAAATCGTCGCATCAGCAGATATTAGATAAATTTGCAAATGAAAAAATTGATATATTAATAGGAACACAAATGGTGGCTAAGGGGCTTGATTTTCCTGATGTTACCTTGGTTGGAGTTTTAGCTGCCGATATGTCGCTTAATTTAGATGATTTCAGAGCAGGCGAACGCACCTTTGATTTAGTGACTCAGGTTTGCGGTCGTGCAGGCAGAGGAAATAAAAAGGGCAGAGCGATAATTCAGACCTATCAACCGGAAAGCAACGTGCTTTTGCAGGCAAAAGAGCAGGATTATAAGGCTTTTTATAACGAAGAAATAATGCTTCGTCATTCGCTTAGGTATCCGCCGTATTGTGATATTATATCGATGGTTTTAACAGGAAATAACGAGCAGGCATTATCGGCATATGCGGCAAGAATATCCAACACCTTAAAAATGGAGTTTTTAAATAACCAAATAAATGCAGAGGTGCTTGGACCGGGACCCTGCTCGTTGTCAAAAATCAATAATAAATACAGATGGCGGATTTTAATTAAATGTAAAGCCAATAAAGAAATCCGCGCAATTTTAAGACAGATGGCACAAAACCACGACAAACGAAAAGAAAGCAAATGGATAAGCGTTTTAATAGAACAAAATCCTAACAGTATGATGTAAAGGAGCGAGTGATTTGGCACTAAGGAAAATATTAACACTAGAAACAGATGGCGAAACGTTAAGAAAAAAATCACGCGAGGTAGCAGAGATAGACAATCGTATAATTACCTTGCTTGACGATATGGCAGAAACTATGTATGCAGCAGAGGGTGTGGGTTTAGCCGCACCTCAGGTTGGTATTTTAAAAAGAGTGGTTGTAATAGATATTGGCGAGGGTCTTATCGAAATGATAAACCCGGTAATAGTATACAGAAAAGGTGAGCAGATTAATGTAGAGGGTTGTCTGTCTGTTCCGGGAAAACGTGGAACAGTAAGCCGTCCTGAAAAGGTTATAGTTCGTGCTAAAAACCGAAACGGTGAAGAATTCGAAATGCCGGCAGAGGACTTGCTTGCAATTGCCTGCTGTCACGAAATAGAGCACTTAGACGGAACTGTATATACAGACAAGGTTATTGAATATGTTGATGTAAGCGAACAAAAATAGGAGCGATGAATAATGAAGCTTGTATTTATGGGAACACCCGACTTTGCAGTTGAGTCATTTAGGGCTTTGGTTGAGGCTGGCCACGAGGTAGTGCTTGCAGTAACTCAGCCCGACAAACCTAAGGGCAGAGGGCACAAAATGGCACCACCGCCTGTTAAGGAATATGCTCAAAGTCAGAACATAGAAGTATATCAGCCTTTGTCGGTAAAAACTGATGAGGCATTTGAAAAGCTATCTGCGGCAAATGCCGATGCTTTTATTGTTGCGGCATACGGTCAGATTCTGCCTGAAAGAATTTTAAATCTGCCAAAATACGGATGCATAAATGTTCACGCATCCCTGCTTCCTAAATATCGTGGTGCAGCACCTATTCAGTGGAGTATAGCACACGGCGAAAAGGTAACAGGTGTAACAACAATGCAGATGGATAAAGGCTTGGATACCGGTGATATGCTGTTAAAAGCCGAAGTGGAAATAACTAAAGAAGAAACGGGCGAAACCCTGCACGATAAATTAGCATCGGTCGGAGGAAAGGTGCTTTTAGAAACTCTTGAAAAAATTGAAAACGGCACAATAGAGCCTATAAAACAAGATGATTCTCTTTCTTGCTATGCCCCTATGCTCAGCAAAGAAACCTCTAAAATTGATTTTTCAAAAACTGCCAAAGAGGTTTTTAATCTTATAAGAGCGATGAATCCGTATCCTGCGGCGCATACTCTTTATATGGAAAACAGAATGCGAGTATTTCGCTCGGAAATTGTTAATTATAAAGGAAACGAATCGGACGGCACAATTTTAGATGTACTGCCCGACGGCATATTGGTTAAGTGTTCAGACGGTGCTGTTAAAATTACCGAGGTGCAGTTTGACGGTAAAAAACGTATGGCTGTATCTGAGTATTTAAAAGGAAACAAAATATTAGCGGGCGAGGTTTTAAGATAGATAAAGGAGATTAATCTATGGAAAGATTTAAGTTTATTTCGTGGAATGTTAACGGTCTTAGAGCTTGTCTTACAAAAGGGTTTATGGATTTTTTTGAAAGCGAACAGGCAGATGCCTTTTGTGTTCAGGAAACAAAAATGCAACCTGACCAGGCAGAGATTGTTACAGAAGGATATAATCAATACTGGAACAGCGCGATAAAAAAAGGATATTCGGGAACGGCAGTCTTTTCTAAGCGCGAGCCGATAAGTGTTACTTATGGAATAGGAAAAGACGAGCATTCAACCGAGGGTAGAGCAATAACCTTAGAATTTGAAAAGTTCTATCTTGTAAATGTATACACACCCAATGCACAACCTGAGCTTAAAAGACTTGAATATCGTATGCAGTGGGAAGATGACCTTAGAGCATATCTTTTAGAGCTTGATAAAAAGAAACCTGTAATATACTGTGGTGACTTAAATGTTGCTCACAACGAAATAGACTTAAAAAACCCAAAATCAAACCATCAGAATCCCGGTTTTTCTGATGAAGAACGCGGTAAAATGACTGAACTTTTAAATTCTGGATTTTCGGATTCGTTCCGCGTATTATATCCCGATTTAGAGGGCGCATATTCGTGGTGGTCATACCGCTTTAATGCACGTGCAAATAATGCAGGGTGGCGCATAGACTATTTTATAGTATCTAAAAGAATAGAAAGCGCAATACGTGGGGCGAAAATTTATTCGGATGTTTTCGGCAGTGACCACTGTCCTGTAGGATTAGAAATAGAGTTATGATAAAAACAAAACCCCGTCGAATTTTCGACGGGGTTTTTTGGTGCCGCTGGCCGGAGTCGAACCGGCACGGTATCACTACCGGCGGATTTTGAGTCCGCTACGTCTGCCAATTCCATCACAGCGGCAACTTCATATATTTTACCACGAACTGTTTTTTTTGTCAAGTACTTTAATTTAAAAAATAAAGTTAGACTTAATTTCATCAAATACACCTTTTTTAGCATATTCTGATGTGAATTTAAGACCTGACATTTTTTCGCGTAAAAGATTATCATGCTCGAGCTCTTTTACACGCGCCTCTGCGTCCTTTTCAGCTTTCTCCGCCTTTTCTTTCCATTCGTCTGCGCTCTTTTTAATGGAATCGATATCCATTTCTTTAAAAGCATCAATCTGCTTGTTTGCCTCTTCCAGTCTTTGGGTTAGGTCTTTTACAGATTCATTCTTTGTGTTAAAATCATTTCTCGAAACAAAGTTTTTTCCTATTTCCTCAGAAACAGCTTTATCTATTTCCTCGGTATAGTTGTCTCCTAAAATTGTTTTTAACCAATCTAACATATTTTTCTCCCTTCTCCGCTATCCTTTTTATCCGGCCTGTCCCGGTCTTGCGGCTTGCGTTATTTTGTTCCGCGCAAAACGGATAAATTTAAGTATCAAAAAAGCACCCACGTAAATTACGTGAGTGCCGGTGCATCTCTTCCTCTATTCAATTTAAACCTCCTTTTGGGTATAAAAATACCGCCTATCACTCGACAGGCGGTTTAATAATTTGAACAATTTGGAATTTGGTGACAGCCATGTGCGCGAATTGTTTTCCCACAATTTTTGCAACCATATTCCAACGAATTGCTATCAGCATTATAATTATAAAAAACTTTTTCACCACAATCAGGGCATGCAATTCTTCTGATTTCATCACTCGTTCCATCAAACAATATATCTTCTACCATTTCCCATGTGTTATCATCCATCGTGCCACCATCCTTTTATTTTAAAAAATCTATTAATTACTTTGTTGATATAGTCGTGTCTTTTTAGTTCGTCAGCTGTATAAAGGTGTTTGTATTTACTGGATAAATTGGATTTCATGGCAATTCTTGCCTCTAATTCCTCGTGAATAATAGTGTCTTCCAAAAACTCTAAAGAACTTTTGTCTTGTTTTCCTATCTCTATCTTTTCAATATACAAAACATCATTATATTTATTGACTGCTATGGTTGTTTTTCCATTGCATCTTATCCTGGGGTTATATATAGGTTCCTTGGTAAAGCGAATCCCGGACAAATCATTGTTTTTAATTTCTTCTAATGTTTGTTGTGACCAAGTGTATCTTCCATCAGATGCGCGCTTTTCTTTTATTATAACGCTTTTGTCTTCTTTTTGCAACTCTTTTTTACTTGCTGCTTTAATCTTGCCGGACATTGACCTGTTGAACTCCTTAATCTGCGAACGGCTATAGTCCTTTTTAAAGCCGGTTTGGTCTAAAAAGTCGTTTAAAGAGTTTTCCTGCTTGGCATGCTTAACACTTATTCTGCCGAAATCGTCAGACAGCTCTTTCTTTAATTCCTCATCTTTTGTTGCCTTTATCGCCTCATCAAGTGCCACAAGCTCACGTTTTGTTGCTCTTAGTCCTCTTTCTTTGGCTCTCTGAATGTCTAATGCCTCTCGGTCGGAATATTCAACTCCGTTGTATGTGACTTTGTGGCTGTTCCACTTATCAATTTGCTCTTGCGAGTATGCTCTTGGTGTGCCGTCTATTGCAGGATAAAAGTTGTGCCTACACCATGCACCTAAAAGACCGTCTACTGAGCCGTA
>JAZOBB010000112.1:0-26342 GCA_045595745.1 Clostridia bacterium
TTGCAGTTATGCCGGCACAAACCAGAATTCATCAAATATTACTTACAGCTATGTAGATTCAAAGTATATTGCGCAAGCAATGGCGATAAAGAATTGCATAGGAGGAATTTTCGGTTTTGGTGCATCGCTTTTAGGCAGTAAGGTTTTAGATGTAATACAAAGTAATGGAAATATAATTTTTGGAATACATATTTACGCTCAGCAGGTACTTGCAGGAATAACTGCCCTCATACTTATAATTACCTTGATATTTACAAAAACAGTTATAGAAAAACAAAAGGTTTTAAAGCAATAGTGTAAAAAATAAATTCTCTCCGAATCGGAGAGAATTTATTTTTTATTTAATTTCATTAAGGTCATACGGAGTGGTTTGATAGACGAAATAATTTAGCCAGTTTGAATATAAAAGGTTTGCATGTGCACGCCAGTTTACAATTGGCTCTTTAGTATCATCATCGTTTGGAAAATAATTTTTTGGCACATCTATTGGCAAACCAAGGTCTTTATCTCTGAAATACTCTTTTGCCAAGGTGTCGGCATCGTATTCTGAGTGTCCTGTTACAAATATTTGTCTGCCATGGTCTGTCATAGCTACATATAATCCTGCTTCATCTGAGGTTGACAGAATCTTAAGCTCCGGTACTTTTTTTACATCCTCAATGCGAACTTCGGTATGACGGGAATGTGGCACCATAAATTCATCGTCAAAGCCTCTGAAAAGGATTGAACCTTTATAATCAACGTGATGAGGAAAAATACCAAACATCTTTTTTTCAAGAGGGTATTTTTTAATTCCGTAATGGTAATAAAGACCTGCCTGTGCTCCCCAGCATATATGAAACGTGCTGGTTACATTGGTTTTGCTCCATTCCATAATTTCTACCAGTTCGTCCCAATACTCCACCTTTTCAAACTCCATTTGCTCAACCGGAGCACCGGTAATAACCAATCCGTCAAACTTTTGATCACGCACCTCGTCAAAGGTTTTATAAAAATTAAGCATATGTTCAGCGGAGGTATTTTTAGGCTTGTGTGATTTTGTTTGTAAAAGCTCTATTTCAACCTGCAACGGTGTGTTGCCCAAAAGACGAGCCAACTGTGTTTCGGTTGTGATTTTTGTCGGCATAAGATTTAAAATAGCAATTTTAAGCGGACGAATATCCTGAGTTAAAGCACGGGTTTCGGTTATTACAAATATATTTTCGTTATTAAGTGTTTTTGTAGCCGGTAGTTCATTTGGTATTTTAATAGGCATTTTATTACCTCCTATCTATTATGGATTTTATAAAAAGCTCATCCGCTTTTATATGTGCGGATGAGCCGCTTATGATAATTTATTTTGCAGAAATTCTGTGGTAAACCTTTTTACCTTTTTTAACGATGATTCCATCACCTGAAAGAGCATCTTTGCTTATGGTAGCATTCGGGTCAGAAACTTTTTCATCATTTACTGACACTCCGCCTTGAGTTATTAAACGTCTGCCCTCGCCTTTTGACGGGATAAGACCTGCTGCGAGCATAAGCTCTAAAAGCGGAGTTTCGTCAGCTAAATCACCTGCAGAAAGCTCTGTAGAAGGCATATTTGCAGCATTACCACCCGAGAACAAGCCCTCGGCTGTGCTTTGTGCCTTTTTAGCCTCTTCTTCACCATGAACCATTTTAGTAACTTCGTATGCTAAAATGCGCTTGGCCTCGTTAAGCTGCTGACCTTCCCATGCTTCCATCTTGCGAACCTCGTCCATAGGAATGAAGGTTAAAAGTTTTATGCATTTAACAACATCGGCATCATCAACATTTCTGAAATACTGATAGAAGTCATACGGTGAACATTTCTCTGCATCGAGCCACAGAGCACCTTTTGCGGTTTTGCCCATTTTTTTGCCCTCTGATGTTGTCAAAAGGGTAAACGTCATACCATAAACCTGCTTTTGATCTTTTCTGCGGCACAAATCAATACCGCCCAAAATATTAGACCACTGGTCGTCGCCGCCAAGCTCTAATTTACAATTATATTTTCTGCTGAGCATTAAAAAGTCATAACTCTGCATGAGCATATAGTTAAACTCTAAGAAAGACAGACCTTTTTCTAAACGTTGTTTAAAGCACTCAGCTGTAAGCATTTTGTTAACTGAAAAGCAAGAACCGATGTCTCTTATAAATTCAACATAGTTTAAATCCAAAAGCCAGTCTGCATTGTTTACCATAATGGCTTTACCATCAGAAAAATCAATAATTCTTGACAACTGCTCTTTAAATTTTTCACAGTTGTGATTTATTGTTTCGGTTGTCATCATAGAGCGCATATCAGTTCTGCCTGACGGGTCACCTATGTGACCGGTTCCGCCGCCTACAAGCGCAATCGGAGTATGACCTGCATCCTGCATATGCTTCATAACTACCATCTGCAGAAAGTGACCAACGTGCAAACTATCTGCAGTAGGATCAAATCCGATGTAGAATGTAACCTTTTCTTCTTCTAATAATTTTTTAATTTCTTCTTCATGTGTTGTTTGCGCGATAAGTCCGCGCTCCTTTAGTGTGTCAAAAACGCTTGGCAACAAACTCGCCCCTTCTCTTTTATATTTCCGGTAATCCGGTCAAGTGTTTACATATACTATAATATTTTAACATATTACAGTAGTAATTGCAAGGAAAATCGACGTAAAATTAAAAAGATAATGCCGCTATGTTAAGGCGGCATTATCTTTTTAATTTAATTCATCTTGCGCAATGCTTATAAATTCAGAAAGCGGCATTTTATGTATCGCAGCTTTACCTATTCTATCAAGCACTACAATGTTTATATTGCTACCCTCGTTCTTTTTATCAAGTCCTAAGGTATCGAAAATTTTATCCGAAAGAGATATGGAATATGGCAAATCAAATTTTTGGAGCATCACACGGATTTTTTCTTTAGTTCCACTTGGTATAATTCCCATTTTTTCTCCTATTTTGCTAATTAAATACATTCCAAATGCAACAGCCTGACCGTGAGTATAGGTTTCGTAGTTGTATTCCTTCTCTACTACATGACCTAAAGTATGCCCAAAATTAAGAATCATTCTTAATCCTGTATCGTGCTCATCTTCTTCAACAACTTTTCGCTTGATATCACAGCAGGTATATACAATATCGTTAATGCTTTCTGATATATCTTTTCTGGATTTATAACTTTCAAGCAGCTCAAAAAGCTCTTTATCCGCTATTAAGCCGTATTTAATTACTTCTGCTAAACCGTCAAAAAATATTCTGTCTGATAAAGTATCAAGAGCCTTGGTGTCAATTATAACTAGTTTTGGCTGATAAAAAGCACCGACTAAATTTTTCCCTTCTTTAACGTCAATTGCAACCTTACCGCCAACCGAGCTGTCTACCTGGGCAAGTAAAGTTGTTGGAATTTGAACAAACGGAATACCTCTTAATAAGGTTGCTGCCATAAGTCCGGTTAAGTCTCCGATTACTCCGCCGCCTAAAGCAATAACCATATCGCTACGAGTTACCGAAAACGACAGTGCCTCGCTGTAAAGATGCGACAATTCATCAAGGCTCTTTGTTTGTTCTCCGGGAGTTAAAGAGACTAATTTTACATTAAATCCCGAGTTTTTTAGGGAATCTGTGACCTTTTTGCCGTAAAGAGTATTTACATTATCATCAGTTACAATAAAAATTTTTGACGGCGAAAATCGCTCTTTAATTAATTCTCCTACATGTTCAAGCAGGTTGCCTGCAATTAAAATATCGTATTCCCGTCCAATCAGATTAACGCGAAGTGTCTTCATTTAAATATCTCCTCTTTCTGTCAGAAGAATTTTCTAAAAATGAATGCAGTGATTCTGCATTATTATTTAACAATGCTGTCTTTACAGCATTAATACTGTTTATAAAAGAATCAATACAATCTGACAGTGCCTCTTTATTAGCTATAAAAAGCTCTGTCCACATTTTGCTGTCCATTTTTGCAACCCTTGTGCAGTCTCTAAGACTGCCTGCGCTAAATCCCTCCGCCTTATCCAAAAGATGATTGTCGCAAAGAGCCGCGGCTACAACGTGCATTAGCTGGCTTGTGTATGCAATCATTTGGTCGTGCTCTGACGACGAAGTTATTACCGTCTTTCTAAATCCCATATGTGCAGCCATATTTTTTAAAAGCTCAATATCTTCCGGCAATGAATTTTCTGTAGGAGTAAGCAAATAGCTTGCGTTTTTAAACAGCTCCGGATCAGAATTTTCGTATCCGCCTACTTCTTTGCCTGCCATAGGATGTCCGCCTATATAGCGGAAATTGCGGCTAAGTCCTGCACTTTGCAGATATTGTTTTACACCGCAGACATCTGTAACTAACACATCGTCATCAAATTTTGCATTTTTTAAAATGGAAAGTGTTGCAGCAGGCTTAACACAAATTATGACAAGTTTACATTTTGGCGCATTTAAAATGCTTGTGTAGCCCTTTTTTATAACATAATCTGACTCTGCTTGTTTGATTACGGCTTCATCAGTATCAACACCGTATATTGTACAGCTTTTAAATCCGCGAAGAGCTTTCGCAACCGAGCCACCGATAAGCCCTAAACCAACAACTAAAATTGAAAACTCAGAGTTATTCACTTAAATCCCCCTATAATGCGCGACCGGCAATTTGAGTTGCGCATTTAAGCTGTTTCATAACACTGTCAAATTCTACCGGAGTTATCGACTGAGCACCATCACATTTTGCGTTTTTCGGGTCGTTATGAACTTCCATCATAATACCGTCAGCACCTGCTGCAACAGCTGCAACAGCTAAGGGTGCTACCATCCAGTTCATACCGGTTGCGTGCGATGGGTCAACGACTATAGGCAGATGCGAAAGTCTTTTAATTGCAGGAATTGCACTGATATCTAAGGTGTTTCGGGTGTATGTTTCGAATGTTCTTATACCGCGTTCGCACAGAACTACATTTTCGTTACCGCCTGCCATAATATACTCAGCTGACATAAGCCATTCTTCAATTGTTGAAGATAAACCGCGTTTTAAAAGAATGGTTTTTTTAGTATGACCCAGCTCTTTTAAAAGGTCAAAATTCTGCATATTGCGTGCCCCTACCTGAATTACATCAACATCTTCGTTAAATCTTTCAACGTGTTTAGGGGACATAATTTCAGTTACAATAGGAAGTCCTGTTTCGGCTTTAGCTTCTTTTAAAAGCTCTAAGCCTTCAAATTCCATTCCCTGGAATGAGTAAGGAGATGTACGAGGTTTAAATGCGCCACCACGTAAAAATGTAGCACCTGATGCTTTAACCTCTTTAGCGATTTGTGTAATTTGTGCCTCGCTCTCAACAGAACAAGGACCTGCGATAACGGCAAGTTTTTCACCGCCGATTTCAGAGCCGCATACATCAATGACCGTATTGTCAGGATGGAATTTACGGTTTGCCTTTTTAAATGGCTCTGATACTCTCATTACTCTATCTACACACGGATGAAGTGTGATGGAATCTGAATCTACCTCATAAGTATTACCTAATACACCTAAAACAGTACATTCAACACCTTCGTTAACCTGTACGTCCATACCAAATGCTTTAAGCTCTCCGACTATACTTTTTATTTCTTCTTTCGGTGCTTCCGGTTTTAAAATTACAATCATTTTTATTTCTCCTTTATATCAATTATTTTTTACAAAAACATTAAAAAACGGGAACTCATATTTAATGAGTTCCCGTATCATTCTTAATTCTTTGTTATGCGTTGCACAAAGAGGATTGAACATCATTAAATATAAGCTTTTTAATCTGAGCGCAGAAAAAGTAACCGAAGTAAAAATAACTACGGCTAAAGTAAAAATAATATACTTTTTTAGCGATACCTTTTAAAAGCTCCATTATCTAATGACTCCTTTCATGCATTTTTATACATTATAGCAATTAATATTTGAAAAATCAATAGTTTTTATTAAATTTTCTGATTTCATTAATTTTTTGAAAAATCTAAAACAAAAAACGTGTAAAACAGCTGTGAAAATTCACAGCTGTTTTATAAATTATTTTAAGTTTTTAAAATCAGGAATTTCCATAGGTGCTCCACCTGCAGCAATTGATTTTTCAGAAAGCGGAGTTATGCACATCCATGCAGCAGCATCATACGCATCTATAGGCATAGGTTTGTTATTAATTACACAGTCAAAGAAATCGCTGTATACTAAATAATCCATTCCGCCATGACCACCATGAACACCGTCTGCTAAAAACTTTTTCCATACATCGTGTTCGTATTTTTCTGCATATTTATCTGCGTTGCCCCACTGCGCTTTCCACTCTGCGTGATCTTCTTCGCTAACTTCTCCATCAATAAAAACTGAATCGGTAAATTCTTCATACATACCTTTTGTTCCTCTTACAGTAAAGCCGCGGCTGTAATATCTCGGAAGAGTTGTGTCAAGGGTAATTGTAATTGTTTCACCACGTTCACATTTAATAACGGTAGTTACAATATCACCTTGAGCAAATGTTGCATTTACGAGTTCTTCGTCGTCAGCTTTTTTCTCAAGGATATACTCATGCATACCAACACTTTTCGATGCAGTTGATGTAAGGCTTACAAAGCGGTTGCCACGGTTTATATCGAGCACCTGAGCGATAGGTCCGATTTCGTGTGTAGGATAGTTTTCACAGTTACGAGTTAAATACTCATGTAAGCGGTAATGACGCAATTCTTTGCCGTTAGCTACTTCAGAACGCAAGTCATGATGATATCCGCCGCTGCAGTGCACCAAAGTGCCAAAAACTCCTAATTTTGCCATATTAAGTGCCATCATTTCACGTCTGCCGTAGCAGCAGTTTTCCATAAACATAAACGGAGTTTTTGTTCTTTCATATGCTTCTACAAGCTTAAAGCATTCTTCTAAGGTCTCGACACCGCCGATTTCGCATCCGCAGGGAATGCCGGCCTCTAAACATTCAACAGTCATATCTATATGCTTATTCCATGATGCTGCAACCACCACACAGTCAACCTTATCCTTTGATAAAACCTCTTTATAATTAGTTGTTTTAAACGGTTCAGGATGTCCTGCTTCAGTAATAACCTTTGCCGCATCTTCTACTCTGTCTTCGTAGCTGTCGCAAAGTGCAGTTACAACAACACTTTCGTGGTGTGCAAAAACCTCGTTTACAAGCTGAGCTCCACGTTGACCCAAGCCAATAACACCTAATCTGAGTTTTTTCATTTTTATTCCCCTTTTCGTTAAATATGTATTTACTTTTAAAATTCTGTATGGTATTATTATAGCATAATAAAACATATAAACAATTCGAAAAAGGATGTTTTTTATATGAAAACGGATAAAAAATACATATCATCAATATTACCACTTAATAAAAATGAAAATTTAATTTCGGTAAGTAATATTTATTCAATTTTTGAGGGAAAGCATTCGCCGGAATTTTATTTTGAAGGCGAATGTCATACTCCGTGGGAATTTGTATATGTTATTGATGGTCAAGTAGGAATAACTGCCGACAAACGTGTTTATTCTTTGTCTGCCGGAGATATAATTTTTCACAAGCCAATGGAATTTCACAAAATTTGGAGTGAAAATGAAAGCAGGTCACATGTTTTTATATGCTCATTTGATTTAGAAGGAAAAGCTGTTCATCAATTGCGAAACGGAATTTATAAGCTTGACGATGAAGCAACGCATATTATTAATTTGTTACTTAATATGTTGCGCAAGAATAATTCGGATGCAAGTTTAGGCAGTTCGTATCTAAATTATGGTGATTTAATCACCGAAAACAGCATGATTACTCAGCTTTGTGTTAATTATTTAGAACTTATTTTTGTTTATCTTACATATGCTGATAAAAGTATTCATTTAACCGAATCTAATGAAAGAACAAATCTTTATACAAAAATTGTAGGAGTGCTTGAAGAGCATATTTATGATAAAATAACCATATCTGAGATTGCTGATGTTTTAAATGTTAGTTCTGCAACGGTAAAAAACTGTTTTGCAGAATTTGCCGGTTGCGGTGTACATAAATATTTTCTTAATATTAAGATAAGAAAGGCTATTGAATTGTTAAGAAAAGGAAAGAATGTAAACGAAGTAAGTGATATGTTACAGTTTGCAAATCCGAACTATTTTAGTTATGTATTTAAGCGTGAAACCGGTACTTGCGCAAGTTCATATAAATAGGTGGTGCAGCAAAAGCTGCACCACCTATTTTGTATTATAATGTCGCTATTTTCTTGAATTTTTCATATGCTGCGTTCCAATCATCGCTATCCTGCGGTTCATAAACCTTAATTGGGAATGAATCACGAATAATTGTGCGTGCTTCGGTAAGTGATGAAATCTTGCCCAATGCCATCAGCTGAACCACTGCATTACCTGTGCTTGTAGCCTCAACCGGTCCAGCTACAACACGTTTTCCGGTTGCGTTTGATACAAAGCTTGTAACCATAGTATCTTTAATTCCGCCGCCTAACATATGAACAGCCTCTAACTTTTTGCCCTGCACATCTTCTAAAGCATCGGCAACCATACGGCACTTCATAGCTAAACTCTGCGCTGCGCAACGAATAACCTCTCCCTCAGTTTGAGGAACTTTCTGTCCTGTTCTTTCGCAGAAGTTTCTTATTTTTTGCGGCATATTGCCCGGAGTTGCAAAATCATGATAATCAGGGTCAATAAACGACTCAAACGGAGCTGCGCCCCATGCTGCTTTTTCTAAATCGTCAAACGAAAGCTCTTTGCCTTCTCTTTCCCACTGACGACGGCATTCCTGAATAATCCAAAGACCCATAATATTTTTAAGGAAACGGATTTTACCACAAACGCCACCTTCGTTAGTAAAGTCATACTTAAATGAATGCTCTGTTACGCTCGGAGCATCTAACTCGGCACCCATAAGAGCCCATGTTCCTGTGGATATGTAGGCATAGCTGTAATCTTCTGTTACGGGAACACTTGCAACAGCCGATGCGGTATCGTGCGAACCGACAGCAATTACGGGTATTTTCGGGCAACCGAGTTCTTCGCAAATTGCATCAGACAGCTCACCAATAACATTTCCCGGTTCAATAATATCGCAAAGAATATCAGACGGAATTTCGAGTTTATACAAAAGCTCTTTATTCCATTTTTTTGTATGCGGATTAAGCATCATCGAGGTCGATGCCTCGGTGTATTCATTTTTCATAACTCCTGTTAAAAAGTAATTAAAAATATCAGGAATAAATAACAACTTCTTAGCCATCGGCAAGGTAGAATCCTTCTGCTCTTTTGCAGCCATAAGCTGAAAGAGTGTGTTAAAGAAACTAAACTGAATTCCTGTCTGGTCAAAAATATATTTTTTGCCGACTTTTTTATCAGCCAAATCAATCATTCCGTTTGTTCTTTCGTCGCGGTAATGGTAAGGATTTCCTAACAATTTGCCGTTTTCATCAAACAAACCATAGTCAACACCCCAGGTGTCAATACCAATTGCTTCAATATCCTTATGTCCTGCATTTAAGGTTTTTGTAATACCCTTCTTTATTTCAAAAAACAAGCGCAAAACGTCCCAATGATAGCTTCCGTTTATCATAACAGGGTCGTTAGAAAAACGATGCATTTCCTCTATTTCAAGTTTTTTTCCGTCAAAAGTAAACAGCATAGCACGTCCGCTTGACGCTCCAAAGTCAAAAGCTAAAACTTTGCTGATGGTTGCCATTTTTAATTCCCCCTTATGCAAATATAAGTTATTTTAAATTTAACTACAATAAATAGCTTATCATAGCAATGTTTAATTGTCAATAAATGATTTTAAACAAACTCCTGCACAAAAGTGCAAGGAGTTTGTTTAGTTGTTTTTAGGCGTTTAGTGCCTGTTCAATATCGGCGATAATATCCTCAACATTTTCAATACCTACCGAGAATCTGATAAGGTCAGGTGTTACACCTGCTGCCTCAAGCTCTGCATCGTTTAACTGTCTGTGAGTATGGCTTGCAGGATGCAAAACTGAAGTTCTTGCATCTGCAACGTGAGTTACGATAGCAGCGAGCTTTAAGCTATCCATAAACTTAACAGCCGCTTCTCGTCCACCTTTTACACCGAAAGAAATAACTCCGCAAGAGCCGTTTGGCAAATATTTTTGTGCTAAATCATAGTATTTATCGCCGGGCAAGCCGCAGTATTTTACCCACGAAACCTTATCATTTTTGCTTAAATATTCAGCAACGGCCTGAGCATTTGAACAATGTCGTTCCATTCTGAGAGGTAATGTTTCAAGACCTAAGTTTAATAAAAATGCGTTATGCGGCGAAGGTATAGAACCTAAATCACGCATAACCTGTGCTGTAAGCTTTGTTATATAAGCAGCTTTACCAAATTTTTCTGTGTAGGTTATTCCGTGATATGAAGCATCAGGAGTTGTAAGTCCTGGGAACTTGCCGGCTTTAACCCAATCAAAGTTACCGCTGTCAACTACTGCGCCACCAACACTTGTAGCGTGTCCGTCCATATATTTTGTAGTTGAATGAACAACAATATCCGCTCCCCATTCAAACGGTCTGCAGTTTATAGGTGTAGCAAAGGTATTATCAATTATAAGCGGAACATTGTGTGCGTGTGCGATTTTTGCCCATTTTTCAATATCTAACACAACTAAAGCCGGATTTGCTATTGTTTCGCCAAACATTGCTTTTGTGTTGTCGCGGAAAGCTGCATTTAATGTTTCTTCATCGCTGTCGGGATCAACAAAGGTTACTTCTATTCCCAGTTTTTTCATTGTAACACCAAAAAGATTGAATGTGCCGCCATATACACTGCTTGAGCAAACAAAATGGTCGCCTGCCTGGCAAATGTTGAATATGGAATAAAAACATGCCGCCTGACCTGATGATGTAAGCATAGCAGCAACACCGCCTTCTAAATCGGCAATTTTAGCCGCCACAGCATCATTTGTCGGATTTGCAAGTCTTGTGTAAAAATATCCGCTTTCTTCTAAATCAAAGAGCTTTCCCATCTGTTCGGTCGAACCGTATTTCCATGTTGTACTTTGATAAATAGGTAAAACTCTGGGTTCTCCGTTTTCGGGAGTGTATCCGCTTTGGATACATTTGGTTTCAATTTTGTAATCTGACATTTTCTGCCTCCTAATTTAATATTATTCTGTTATTATTTCCAAATAAGTCTGCTTGCGATTCATGACATGTAAAATAAATAATTTGCTCAGCGTCACAATTCGCTTTTAAATAATTTGCCGTAAGAGCTGCTCTTTTATCATCCATTTGTAAAAATGTATCATCTAAGACTAGCAACGGAATTTTATCGTCAAATATAACTTTAGCAATTCCCAGTCTTAAAGCAAAATATAATATATCATAGGTGCCGCCGCTTAAATACTCTGCACTTACAATTTCACCGTTTTTATTTTCTTTAAGCATAATTTTATAATCGTCTGATACGCGCAATTCGCTATATTTACCATCCGTTAAGATGCTTACAATTTCTCCTGCATATTCATTTAAAACAGGAGCAAAGCCTTGCTTTATCTCTGAATAGCTGTTAAAAAGAGCATTTTGTGCCATATTAAGAGCATCGTAATAAAAGCGATACTGCTCGATTTTCTCTTCGATTTCAGCAAGCT
The DNA here is from genome assembly GCA_045595745.1 of Clostridia bacterium. Taxonomy (GTDB): domain Bacteria; phylum Bacillota; class Clostridia; order UBA1381; family UBA9506; genus RGIG1666. Next base: position 11,620 of record JAZOBB010000112.1, read on the forward strand.
CAGTTAATATTACATCGGTGCTTTTGACACCTGATGATGCTTCCTCTACACGATAACGCACATTTTCGTATTCGCGCTGATTTTTAAGTTGATTTGTATGATTTTCGCTTAAAAGAGCATCGAGTTCTTCTAAAGATTTTCCTTTATATTCGCGAGCATCGTCTGAAAATGTCGTAGCTGTTTCTGTTGGTATTCGTTTTAAATCTTCATTTATTTGTTCCTGCGTTTGTAAAAGTAAAGAAAGCTCTTTTTGCGAGGCTGTGATATTCTGCACCAGTTGATTTTTGTCTGCAATAATCTGCGCAAGCTGATGCACATTATCAACAGAAGCAATACATAAAATATCATTAAGAGCCTTTTGCTTTTCGATAAGTCTTGAATTAATTTCTTTAACTCTTTCTTCAGAAGTTTCTTTTTCTAAAAGCTCTATTTCATTTTCTAATTCTAAAACCTCTTCTTTTTGAGCTTTTAAGCCGAATTTACCGACAAATGAAATAATGCCTAATAAAATTCCGACCGGCAGTAATGTTAATAGAATTAACGAAAGAGTTACTCCTAATACAATACCTAATACCGAAACGGCTAAAGCTATAATAAGCATTGGTATGTTTATGCCAGATTTTTGCTTTGTTTTTTTATCTTTAAGCTGTTCTTTTAATTCTGCAAGCCGCTCTTTTAAATCGTTAATATCCTTTAATTCATCTTTAATTGTATTTACATCATTTTCTGTCTGCGCAAGTTCAATTAATTCTGTTTGAGTTATATTTTCGGCAAAGTTATATTTTTTTATTTGCTCATTATACAATTCCAGTTGTTTTTGTAGCTCACTGATTCTGAACTCGTTTTCTGTTTTGCGTTCAGCTAATCTGTTGTGTTCAGCATTTGTTTTTTCTGTTTCAAGCAGATGTAAATGTTCTTTGGCAAGAGCTTTTTGTGTTTCAAGTTCTGATAACTCATTTGTTAAACGGTCATTCTCTTGCTTTAAACGATTTTGTAAAATAATATCTTCACGAAAAAGTTTACTTACACGTATGGATTCTGCCAGCTCGTATTCCAACTCAGCTTTTTCTTGTTCTAATCGCGGCAAAATACCTGCTCTTTCGCTTTTTGATATAATTTCGTGTCTGGCTTTTGAAATTGCATCAGCCGCTGCCTGATATGATATATCTTCTGCGCCGCTCTGACCTAAGTTAGAAAGTTTTTTTAATACTTCATCATCACTGTCGGGTGAAATAGCGGCTCCCAACTGACTGATAAATAACGTCTTTAAAAAGCCATCCTCTCCAACGCTTAAGAATGTGCTGCCAATATCATCAGGTGAAATATTAGAAATATCCTCCCAAGAAGTTCCGTCTTTTAATGAAAACTTATCGCCCCTGCGTGTTTTGGCGAATTTTCGGCTCAATACATAAGGGCGACCGTTATGTATAAAATGTATGCTACCTGCCATCGATTCTCCATCCCAAGGCAGATAACGTTTTCTTGCGTCCTCGCGTATGCCGAGTTTTTTGCTTTCGTTCGGCAAACCGTAAAACATAGCATATAAAAACGCACATAAAGTAGATTTACCGGCTTCGTTTTGCCCTAAAATTACGTTTAAACCGTCATTTAAATCAAGTGTAAAGTTTTTATACTTGCCAAAGTTGTCTATTTCTATTTTGGTTATTTTCACGGCAGCTTCACCTTCTCTCCGGACAATGCCTCAAGTCCGTAGCTTAGTGCCTGATTTATCAGCGGAGATGAACCATTTTCTGCTTGTTTTAAAATTTCATTTATAAATAATCCTTTTAAGCTGTATTCTTCACTTAATTTTTTCAAATCAATTTTAGCACGTGTTTCATCTTTAATTTTTGCAGAAAAACAATGCAAGCTTTCTAAAATAATAGCGGGTTGAACAGAAAACTCTGCTTCGCCAACAAGAACAATTTTGTACAAATCGTCGGGTGTGCCCTTCATCGCCAGTAAAATTCTGCCGCAAAGTGTCTCATAGCTTTCAGCACCACTCACATCAACAGTAATTTCGTGATATATTCTTTTAGCTAACGGAATAAACTCAACATAAGTATCATTTTTATCAATTACAGCCTTTACAACACCCTTTTGACCTAATTCGTCAAAACCGCGACCTTCAGGACAACCAGGATATACAGCACAGGTTTTGCCAAATTGCATTTTTTCGCTATAGGCATGAATATGACCGAGGGCAAGATAATCAAGCCCGCTTTCTGCTATTTCCTGCTTGGATATAGGGTTATATGCTCCACCTATATCTGCATGCATTGCCATTATATTAATTTTTTCTTCATCATCTACGCTAAAACCGTTAAGTAGTGAGTTTGGCTCATCCTGTGACGCAAACGAAACTCCGTAAATGTCAAAGCCTTTACATTCTATTTTTTCTATTTTGTCAGAAAAAATGTGTACATTTTCGCCAAAATTATAAATTTTGTAATATGAACCGGGAGCATTGCAATCGTGATTTCCGGCAGCAATAAACACCGGAATGTGTGAAATTTGAGAAAGCTTTTCTCTAATATAACGCAGTGTCTGTGAGCTTACAGTTAAAGAGTCAAATAAATCACCGCTGATTATTAATGCATCAGCCTTTTCACTTTCGGCGAGATTTGTAATGCGTCCAAAAACCTGTCTTAACTCTTCTCGGCGAATTTCTGCTTTTTGTGCAGAGTCAAGCCCTTTAAACGGCGAATCGAAATGTAAATCCGCGCAATGAATAATAGTTACAGCCATTATTTCACCTGTTTTCGTTAGTTTTTTGCGGGCTTTAAAGTAAAGTTAAAACGAGCAAATTCGCCTTGTTTACTTTCCGCCCATATATTTTCTCCGTGGCTTTGAATTATATTTTTTACAATGTAAAGTCCCAAGCCTGCGCCGCTTTTGTCTTGACTGCGCGATTTATCCGTTTTATAAAAACGGTCAAAGACGTGAGTCAACTCATTTTTGGCAATTCCTATTCCTGAATTTTGTATCGCAACAAAGACCTTGCCGTTGTTTAAACCTGTACGAATATCCATAAATCCACCGTTTTCGGTGAATTTAATTGCGTTATCCATAAGATTTGTAATAACTCTTTGTATAGAATCTTTATCAGCCAAAACTCGTTGATTTTCTGACTGGAAAGATACTGTAAGCTGGATATCCTTTTCAGTAATTCTTTTTTCAGATTTTATGATATTAAGACGTATCATTTCGTTTATATCAAATTCTCTGATTTCGAGCGGAAATTCACCCTGCTCCATTTTGCTTACATCTAAAAGATCGGTAACCAATCTTGACAGACGTTTACTTTCGTCAAGCACTATTGCAAGATATTGCTCGTGCCGCTCAGGTGGAATTGTACCATCCATTATTCCTTCAACAAAACCGGTTATAGTTGTCATAGGTGTTCTTAGTTCGTGTGATACATTTGCAATAAAGCTTCGTCTTACGTGCTCAAGCTGTTCTATCGAGTCAGCCATTTTATTAAAGGTTTCGCCAAGTTCGCCTATTTCGTTTTCAGCATCAATACTCACGCGTCTTGCAAAGTCGCCGCCGGCTATGCTTTTTGCTGCATTGTTTATTGCTTTAATAGGCTTTGTCATTCTGCTTGAAAGTATGTATGTAAAAAGCAGAGCAATTAGCACCACACAACAGGTAGCTACAAGAAAAATATGAAATACATCAGACCTGATTTTATGTATTTCAGGAATCGGCAAATTCACAAAAACCGCGCCCATAACACTTTCGTCAATCATTATGGGTTTTGCCACCGTTAACATGGTTACATTAAACAAGCCGCCAAGAGTTCCTATAAATTTTTTAGTTTCGCCTTTTAAAACTGCTTGTGAAAACTCCGGCTTTACAGCAATAACAACGTCTTCTCCGCTGCTGGTTTTAGTATTTCCGTTTTCATCCAGCACAATAATAAAAGTTCCGGTTGATGCGCTTACCAGATTAAGATTCCATTTATAAAAGGTTTGAAACACCTCTGTATCGTTGTTATTGCCTGATATAGTCATTTCGGCCAGCTTATCACATACAGCAAGTAAATCATTTTCATTTCGTTCCGTAAGATATTTACCTAAAAAACCATACAGACTTGTACCTATAACACAAAAGCTAACTAAAAATACCAGCATTGTAAAGGTAAACAACTGTCCGAAAATGCTTTTTTTAAACAAACTACTTCACCTCGAATTTATATCCTACACCCCAAACAGTTTTAAGCTGCCAGTTTTGTTCTCCTGCAAGCTCAAGCTTTTCTCTAAGACGCTTAACATGAACGTCAACTGTTCGTGAATCACCAAAATAATCAAATCCCCAAACGGTTTCTAAAAGCTGCTCACGCGTAAATACTTTATTGGGATTAGTTGCAAGGAAATATAACAGCTCCAGTTCTTTTGGAGGAATATCAATCACATTTCCGTTAATTTTAAGTTCGTAGTTAGTAAGATTAATAACGATATTGGGATAAATAACTTCTTTGTCTTTATTATCCTTTGGGTCATATCTTCTTAACACGGCTTTAATACGTGCCACAAGCTCTTTGTTTTCAAAAGGTTTTACCATATAATCGTCTGCACCAAGCTCTAAACCAAGTACCTTATCAAAGGTCTCGCCCTTTGCTGTAAGCATAATTATCGGAATGTTGCTTATTCTGCGTATTTCGCGGCATACCTGAAAGCCATCCATTTTAGGCAACATAACGTCTAAAAGAACAACAGACGGTGTATTTTCTTTAAAAAGCTCAACAGCACTTTGACCGTCATATGCAAGCACTACAGAAAAGCCTTCTTTTTCAAGATAAAGTCTGATTAACTCACAAATATTTTTGTCGTCATCAACAACTAAAACTCTTTGATTTTGCATTATTACCACCTCTTATTATTTATTTTCCCAGCGACCTGATGCACCGCACGGAAGCACCAGTGAGCTGTTTTCTATCGGCAAGCCAACCTCATCAGCCTCTGCTTTGCCGCCATATTTTTTTACAACTGTCATTTTAAGTAAATTTGATAAAACAGAAGGAGCAAGTCCCGTTGTGTAAGAATTAATCAGGAAAAACAAAGGATTATCTGAAAGAACCTGCATGCATTTTTCGACAAGCCCAAAAAGCTCTTCTTCAATTTTCCAGACTTCTCCGTTAGGACCTCTTCCATATGACGGTGGGTCCATTATTATGGCATCATATTTTTTGCCTCTGCGGATTTCACGTTCAACAAATTTTATAACATCGTCAACTATATAACGCACAGGACGGTCAGCTAGCCCTGAAGATGTAAGATTTTCTTTTGCCCAGGTAACCATGCCCTTTGATGAATCAATATGAGCAACTGATGCTCCTGCAGCGGCGGCGGCGGCTGTTGCACCACCTGTATATGCAAAAAGATTAAGTACATTTATGGGGCGGTTTGCCTCTTTTATAAGTTTAGAAAACCATTGCCAATTTGTAGCCTGTTCAGGAAAAAGTCCTGTGTGCTTAAATCCCATTGGTTTTATATTAAACTTAAGACCAAGCGGCTCAAAAGACACATACCATCTGTCGGGAACTTTCTTAACAAATTCCCAGTTGCCACCACCTTTATTTGAGCGATGATATCTGCCGTGAAAAGATTTCCACAAATCAGGAAATTCACGTTTTTCCCATATTACCTGCGGGTCAGGGCGAACAAGCTTGTATCCGTTCCAATCCTCAAGCTTTTCTCCAGCTGACAAATCTAATACTTTATAATCATTCCAGTCGTTACAAATCCACATTTTATTCAAGCCTTTCTGATGCTGTATTTAACAAAAAATAAAAATATAAGCTATATATCATATTTTTATTTTACCATTTTATAGCTTTTTCGTCAATGAATTTTTACTCATTGTCATAATACGTTCACATAATTCATACACTTTATTAAGAAATACCGTCAGGGGGTATTAAAATGGACGATAAAGCACTTATACACAATCTGATTTTAGAAGAAAAAAGCAAGTTATCAATATCAGGAGTCGTTGACGTTGACACATTTGATGAATCAAAAATAATTTTATTTACACAAGATGACACAATAGAAATCGAAGGTGTGGATTTACATATACAAAAGCTGAGTGTAGCTGACGGCGAAATGATAATTGAAGGTGAGATAACCGCCATAATTTATACCGGCAGAGACGGTTACGGCACAAAAGGTAAAGGTTTTTTTAAAAAAGTATTTAAGTAAAGTATCCGGGGAGGAATATCCTGCATGGAATTTTCAGTTGCGCAGGAGGTCTATGTTTTTTTATCAAGCGCAGTAAGCGGAATTTTTATTTGTGTAGTATATGACCTTTTGCGTGTTATGCGTTCTTATACAAAAATTTCACGTGCAATAACAGATGTTCAAGATATAATTTTTTGGTGTATAGCAATATTTATAATGTTTTTTATGGTTTTTCACACTAATCGAGGATATGTACGTTGGTATGAATTTTTTGGCGTATTTTTAGGTGCAGTAATTTACTTTTTTGTGCTTAGTGAGGTCTTTTGCAACGTTTTAAAGAAAATAATTGATATTTTTTTAAAAATATTCATATTTTTTTGCAAAATCCTCTTGACACCGCTGGTTTTTACGTATAATATAATATATAAAAGTATATTGTTTATTTTTGCGCCCATTTTCAAAATTTTACAGCGATTTGCGCGAAAGCTCACTTTAAAAATTAAAATAGGTTACAAAAATACAAAGAGTGTTCTTTTAAAAAAATAGAACGCATGGAGATTATTATGAATAACAGAAAAGCTAAAAGTAAAAAAAAGGTAAATATTAAACGCCTTGTAAAACGAGGCTTGTTTTGCTTTGCTCTGATCTACATTTCTTTTCTGCTTATATCTCAACAGTTTGATATATCACGTCTTTCTGCTAAAGAGAGTCATCTTGACCGCCAGATAGAAACTGAACAAAAGCATGCAACTGAGCTTGAAGCACAAAAAGAGGCTTCTGTTACCGATGAATATATCGAACGTGTTGCACGTGACAAACTCGGATATATGAAGCCGGGTGAAAAAGTATTTATTGATGCATCTAAATAATGCAGCTAAATTTGATACATCTTTAAGATAAATCTCTTAAAATTTAAAGGAGGAAGCTTTTAATGCTTTTAGAAGCAGGTAGCATTGTCGAAGGTAAAATTACCGGAATTACGCAGTTTGGTGCGTTTGTTTCACTCGAGGACGGCAAAACCGGACTGGTACATATTTCTGAGGTTGCTTTAGAATATGTAAAAGACATCAATGACCATATTAAAGTTGGTGATCAGGTAAAGGTTAAGGTTTTAACCATAGACCAGAAAGGAAAAATCAGTCTTTCGATTAAGCAGGCACTTTTGGCTGAAAGAAAAAATGCCCCGCGTCCTCCTCGTCCGAAGAGACTTGACACAATAGATTTTTCTAAAAAGAATTCTTCTGCCCCGCAGAGCTTTGAAGAAATGATGAATCGTTTTAAGCAGGATAGTGATGAAAAAATGCAGGATTTAAAGCGTGGTCTAGAGTCAAAGCGCGGTAGCGGTAGCTATCGTCGTTCATCTGGTTCATTTTAGTTTAAAATTCCCGTACCTATTTAGGTACGGGCTTTTTTTAGGATTGTTATACATAAGGAGAAAATTATGTCAAATAATCGGTCAAATAATCAGTCAAATATTTCATACAATTCCACAATATTTGCTTGCAATATGGGTTTATTTGCTCAGGCGGTAGTAATAAATCTTATTCCTACTCTGTTCATACCATTAAAAGAAGAATTTGGCTTTACTTACGGACAGCTTGGAATTCTTGTTCTTATAAATTTTTTGACTCAGCTGTTTTGCGACATTATATTTTCGAATTCTGCAGATAAGCATGGTTTTCGTCCGCTTGCGATTGCAAGCCCGGTTTTGATTTTTATTGGTTTGGTGCTTTTTGCTTTAACTCCTGTTTTATTACCATATAAACCAATTGTAGGATTTATAATATCTACCGTCATCTTTTCTTCTGGCAGCGGACTTGCAGAACTTATTTTGAGTCCTATTGTAAATGCAATACCTACCGAAGAAAAAACTCGCGCAATGAGCTTTTTGCACGCATCTTATTGTTGGGGATTTGTTACAGTTGTTTCTGTCACGACAATACTTATTCAAATATTCTCGCGTGCATCGTGGCAATTTATAATGCTGTTTTGGAGCATTTTACCGCTCGTCAATGCGATTATGTTCATTAATGTACCTATTGCCGATGGCCTTCCTGCTGAAAAACGTCAGGGTATGAAAACACTTATAACAAATAAATATTTTATTATGTTTTTTATCATCATCTTTGCAGGCGGCAGCGCAGAGCTTTCTATATCTCAGTGGGCATCCTCTTTTATTGAAAAAGGTATTGCTCTTCCGAAGGTAGCAGGTGATATTTTAGGCGTATGCGGTTTTGCAATTATGATGGGAATAGGACGGAGCATTTCAGGCAATTTAGGTAACCGATTAGATACCTCAAAAAGTATGCTTTACGGAATGTTAGTGTTGACATTTTGTTTAGTAGTGGCTGCACTCTCGCCTTTTCCGTGGTTAAATGTTGTTGCCATTATAATCGGAGGTCTTGCAGTATCTCTTCAATGGCCGGGAGCACTGATGATAGCTGCTGACTTCTTTCCCCTTGCAGGCTCTTGGATGTTTGCCATTTTAGCGGCAGGTGGTGATATAGGTGCTTCGTTTGCTCCCTGGCTTTTAGGAAATATAGCTGACTATGTTTCATCAAATCCCATAGCTATTACATTATCACAAAATATTGGCATTACTTCAGAGCAACTAGGCTTGAGAACAGCGATGCTTTGCGGCACATTCTTTCCTATTCTCGGCTTTGCTTCGTTATTATGGTTTAGATATAATAAAAACAAAAATAATTAGCTTAAAGCATAAACAAGAGGCAGAATTTGTTTTCTGCCTCTTGTTTATAAATAAGATTATAACAACATTAACCAAGCTTTATCCCTTTTTCAGAATTACTTATATCGTCAAAATAAATCATTGTATCCCCTTTAAGCATCATACGTGTAACGAATACACTATCAATAAGCTCAGTCTGACCGTTAGATACATCCATCTTAAATAGCTGGTTTCTCTGTGTTAAATCAGAGAAATAAATCATTCCTCTGAAATATACAATTGCTCCTGCTTTTTTTCCATATAAGTTTTCTTCAGCGCCAGTCATATAATGACATTTAATAATCTCGCTGCCTTGTGATACGTCTGCATAATACATACAATCATTATCAGTATCTATTCCGTATCCAATGCTTACATTTTGTAAAAAGATATATGTTTGTTTTTCGTTTTTGGGTGGGTCTAATTTTCCGCCTAATTCATCGGAGCCAAGATACCAGCCATCAATCTTTCCGCCGCCCCAACGCAACTCGTCATTCATTGCAAAGAATAATAATGACTGCCCGTGAGTAAGTTTAGCATCTTCTGCCGGGTCAAAATGATAAAAACCATCGGGCATTTTTGCCATTACCCACGATTGCGAATCATCGTTTGCAGTTGCAATATGCGCTTCTAATCCAATCTGGTCAAGCAAATACTGAAAAGTTCTGGTAAATCCGGTTTTATTTGCCTCACCGCTTAATATTGCAGTATCCGCATCGGCAGCACCTTCGTCTTTGTATACAATGTTTCGAGTTAGATATTCATACAAACCGAGTACGTTTTCAAAAATCGCATTTTGCGGGTCTGTTGAAAGAACAAAAATTTGATTTGTTTTATCAATAAACTCTTCAGACGCCTCGGGATAATAGTCACCATTAGGATTCGGCTTTGACGGATCAACCCTATACTCCAGGCTTGCTCTGGGAGTAGCTGTTGGCACGGTCGTAGGTGTTGGCTCAGGAGTGGGCTCAGCTTTTTGCGCCAAGCCACAAGCCGACAAAGATAATGTTGTTATAATTACTGCTGTAATAGCAAATATTTTTCTCATTTGTAACCACCTTTAAAATACATATAAAATGTATAATTATTACGCTCTGGGATGAGCTTTTGCATACACATCCATCAGTTTGTTGTTCATTAAACGGGCATATATTTGTGTTGATGAAATGTCAGCATGTCCCAACATACTTTTTATCGATTGCAAATCTGCACCATTCTCCAAAAGATGCGCCGCAAAAGAATGTCTTAAGGTATGCGGTGTGATTTCTTTTGTTATATTTGCTTGATGAGCATACTGTTTTATCAGCTTCCAAAAACCCTGACGCGAGATACGCATTCCTGACATATTAACAAAAAGAGCATCTTCCTCATCTGAATGTATGATCATTTCCCTTGCATTTGTTATGTAGTCAAAAATCGCATTAGCGCAAATTTTGCCAATGGGAATAAGTCTTTCTTTTCGTGAATCCTTACACCTTATAAAACCCATATCAATATTAACATCCTGAATATTAAGAGAAATAAGCTCGGATACGCGAATGCCGGTTGCATATAAAAGCTCGAGCATAGCTTTATCGCGATAGCCCTTTAAATCTCCTTTTTTCGGCTGCTCCAAAAGCAGTTCAACTTCATTAAAGTTAAGTATTTGCGGTAGCTTTTTCTCTACCTTAGGCGGATGAATTTCTGCCGTAGGATCACTTTTTACAATGCCGCATCTTAAAAGGTACTGATAAAAACATTTTAACGAAACGATATTTCTCGAAATAGTTGCTGCAACTCTGCCGAGCTTTTCTAAATATGCTATATATTCTTCAATCGTTTCTTTAGTTACATTATTAATGTTTTTATGCCTGCTGTTTTCTAAAAACTCAACAAACTGCTTTGTATCATGCCGGTAAGATAGCAATGTATTTTTAGAAAGCTTTTTAGTTCTTTCTAAAAATAGAATAAATTGATTTATTGTTTGTAACATTGTTTCCCCTTCTCCGACTTGTTAACATATATCTAATATTGTAAACTATTTTAAATGAAATGTAAAGCTAAAATATTACTCTGTGCCATCATACAAAATATCCGGCAATCAATTCAATTAAAACAGGTTCTATGTACGCCTGCATAAGTGCAATTGCAAATACAAGCATAAATATACCGGTTAAATTAAGTAAAAAGGCAGGTATACGCTTTTTTATACCGATTCTGTCATTTTTAAGCAAAAGACAAAAGCGAAGACAAAGTGCAAGTGCCATTACAATACACGAAAACGCAAATATAATATGAGGCAAAATTGCGCTTAGAATTATTAATAAAGCGCGAGCTCCGTACAGTTTAAATATAAATGAAACTGCAAAACCAAATGCAAAACCGCGACATACTCCCACAAAAACAATAAAAGGTGCGCCGATTATCATTGCAGAAAAAAGTATAAGCAAACAAAAAGTTATGGCATTTGTTTTTATCACACTTATCATTATCAGCTTAGCATCTGCACCGGACTTTAAAAATCCGTTAAAAAAATCTTCGAAATACAAAGCAAGCTCTTTTACACCTAACTCCGACAAGGAAAAAGCGCACACGACAGCTACAAAAGCACCGCTTAAAAGTGCCGCCGTACTTATGCCGTAGTGCGCAAAGTTTTCCTTAATATGAATTATTATTTTGTTAAGTAGTTTTTTTAGCAAAGTTATCCCTCTTCCTTATGTATTTGGTTGTCCCAATATAAGGATATGAATAAAATCGCGGTAAAATTACTTTTATTAACGAACAATATTCTGGTCGCGTCCCGGACCTACACCCACCATGCTTACACGACAGCCGCACAGCTCCTCAACGCGAGAAACATATTTTTTAACATTCTCGGGCAATTCATCATAATTGCGGATGCCCGTAATGTCCTCCGTCCAGCCTTCGAGTTCTTCATAAATCGGCTCACACTTTGCAAGCTCGGTAAGGCTTGCCGGAAAATCGTTTATAACTTCTCCGTCTTTTAAATATCCGCTACAAATTTTAAGAACAGGAATACCGGTTAAGGTATCAAGCTTGTTAAGTACAATGCTGGTAAGTCCGCTTGTTCTTACACCAAATCTGCCGATAACAGCATCAAACCATCCGCAACGGCGCGGACGACCGGTTACTGTGCCAAATTCGTGACCTACATTTCTGATAGTGTCGCCAACCTCGTCAAAAAGCTCAGTCGGGAAAGGTCCTTTTCCTACACGTGTTACATATGCCTTCATAACACCGATACACTCATCTATCATTGTAGGACCGACACCGGTTCCGATACAAACACCGCCGGAAATCGGATGAGAGGATGTAACATACGGATATGTTCCGATATCAATATCTAAAAGTGTTCCTTGTGCACCTTCAAAAAGAACCTTTTTACCGGCTTTTATTGCATCATATAAAATAACGGTTGTGTCTGCTGCATATTTACGCAATCTGTCTGCATACTCTAAATATTTATCAATAAAATCATCCGGATTAATAGCTTCTCCGCCGTAAACGTTAGTGATAAACTTGTTTTTTATCTCTGTATTTTCTTTGGCACGACTAATAAACATATCTCGGTCTAACAAATCACACAGACGTATTCCTATTCTTTCAGCTTTATCCATATAACAAGGACCAATACCGTTTTTGGTGGTTCCTATATCACCTTTGCCTCTGGCTTTCTCCATCAATCCGTCAAGAACAATATGATACGGCATAATTATATGCGCACGATAGTCAATTTTAAGATTATCTGTAGATACCCCTTTAGATGCAAGCATATCTATTTCGGACAAAAGAACACCCGGGTCTACAACCACACCTGTGCCTATTATACAGGTAGTGTTTTTTCCTAAAATTCCAGACGGGGTAAGTCTTAGTTTATATTCCACACCGTCTGCTTCAACAGTATGCCCTGCGTTATTTCCACCTTGAGAACGCACAACAACCTCTGACTGCTGTGCTAAAATATCAATAATTTTTCCTTTGCCTTCGTCGCCCCACTGTGCGCCGATTACTACTTTGGCTGACATTTGGTTCACCCTTTCTTGTTTTTAAAAAAACAACCATACTGCCCTATAATATCAAATTTTAACGAAAAAAGCAATATAAATTGAAAAAAAAGTAAGAAATTTAACTTTAATATTATATAAATATTGACTGTGATTACCTATAAATGCTATAATCCTTTGCGTATTTTATCGACAAATTTATATATTTTTTGACAAAGGAGCATTTAATATGAAAAGAACCGCATTAATAAAAGGAATAATAATATTTATCTCTATAACTTTTTTGACCGGTTTTGGTACATGGTTGCTTTTAGAAGATAAAAAGGCTGATATAGATTCAAAGCTCATAGCCTCTTCTAACGATTCATCTCCTGCGTCTTTAAAGCCCACTCCAACAGAAAACACAAAAGTATATAATATAGAAGAAAGTGATAAGCTTGATTTAAATACTGCAACAAAAGAAGAATTGGATTCTTTAGAAGGAATAGGTCCTGCTTTAGCAGAAAGAATAATAAACTTCAGAAATAAACAGCCATTTAAAACCATATATGACATTAAAAAAGTAAGCGGAATCGGCGAAAAAAGATTTGCCGCAATCAAAGACAAGATTACCGTAACAAAGTAATTTTTATACCAAAAACTGTAATTTAATTACAAATTAAGGAAAAATTAAAAGCAAAAAACGAAAATTTCAAAAAAATTGGAATAAAAATCCATTTTTTTGCTTATAATAGTGTACAAGTGAACTTGTACAGTTCGTTTCCAAAATATGTAAGCAATTTTTTTAATGTTTTTTGCTTAAAAAGAGCAATTTGTTTGACTTTTCGCTGAAAATGTTTTATAATAGTCAGCGTTCGTTAGAAAAACGTAACATTTTCGTAATATCTGCGTTGTAATTACGAGGAGGTTTTTTATGTTTACAAAGAACGGCGAGAAAAACATACAGATGTTATCTGTTCGCGGAACACTATATGCTATAACAACAATTCTTTTAATTGCTTGTGTTTCGGTTTTTCTTTTCGGATTTGCAAGTCCAAAGCAAATCACAATTAAAGACGGAGAAAAAGTTATTACTGCTCAAACTACAAAATTGTATGTTGAAGAGGCTTTAGCAGAACAAAACATTATTTTAAGAGCCGGAGACAGGGTTTCTGCTCCGCTCCATTCAAAAGTTAACAACAACGAAGAAATTATAATTACACGTGGAACTAAAATTTTGCTGACAGACGGCGGCGTTACAAAAGAAATGTTTAGCTGCGAAAAAACACTTAAGTCGGCACTTACTGATGCAGATATTACATTAAATGAACACGACGAGATTACACCATCTTTAGACACACCTGTTTCTGAAGGAATGGAAGTAAAAATCACTCGTGTTACTATCGAAACAGTAAAAGAAGAGCAGCTTATGGATTTTCACGAAACAAAAATAATGCGTGACGATAAGCAGGCTGATTATGTCAATGTGCTTCAGGAAGGCGACACAGGTTGGGCAGAAGCTACCTATCGAATAACTACACGTGATGGCAAAGTAACTGAAAAGCTTATGCTTTCACAAAATGTAATAGTAGAACCTGTTGCTAAAATCGTTGAATACGGAACCTATATACCGAATACTGTCCAGACCTCAAAAGGTCCTGTTCGTTATAAAAAGGTTATTCAGTGTAATGCAACTGCATACGACCCTTCTCCGGGAAGTAACGGCGGTTACGGCGGTCTTACTGCAACCGGTATGCGTGCGCAGTATGGTGTTATAGCTGTTGACCCGAGAGTAATTCCGCTTGGCTCTAAAGTTTATGTTGAGTC
>JAZOBB010000113.1:0-10282 GCA_045595745.1 Clostridia bacterium
ACCGAAAAAGCGATGATATTCTCTTAAACTTGGTATTAAACCGCTTTTTTGTCTTTCCTGTTGGATTCTTAAACCGATTACAACATCGGCATCAATCATTGCCTCGTGCACACTTTGATATGCTTTAGCTCCCAGCTTTTCTATTTCTGTCGGCATTAAGGTTGACGGGCCGCCTACAACCACCTCTGCACCCAACTTTGTAAGAGCATAAATATCTGAACGTGCCACACGGCTGTGTGCAACATCTCCCACGATAGCAACCTTAAGCCCTGCTATTCTGCCTTTGTTTTCTTTAATGGTGAACATATCTAAAAGTGCCTGAGTGGGATGCTCGTTCATACCGTCGCCAGCATTTACTACAGAGGCTTTTACGTTTTTAGCAATAAGATGCGGTGCTCCCGATGATGAGTGACGCACAATGATAACATCTGTTCCCATACTGTCTAGGGTGCGGGCAGTATCAATTAGGGTTTCTCCCTTTGCGACAGATGAGCCGCTTGCCGTAATGTTTGCAGCATTTGCACTCATATATTTTGAAGCAAGCTCGAACGACATTCTGGTTCTTGTGCTGTTTTCGTAAAACAACGTAACAACCGATTTGCCTTGCAGGTCGGGTGTTTTTTTGTTGTCAGAAAGAACAATCTCTTTCATTTTTTTTGCGTGATTTAAAATCGCTATAATTTCTTCGCGGCTAAGCTCTTTTATGCCCAGCAGATCCTTATGCTGAAAATCCATTGATGCTTCCTCCCCGTTAATCTTAATCTTTTTTAAGTTCGACACATTCTTTGCCGCCCGTTTCAACAAACTCAACTCGTATGCTCTCGCTTTTGGCTGTAGGAACATTTTTGCCTACATAGTCTGCTCTTACGGGCAATTCTCTGTGACCTCGGTCTATCATAACTGCCAATTCAATTTTTGCAGGTCTGCCAAGAGCCATAATAGCCTCTATTGCAGCACGGACTGTGCGACCTGTATATAAAACATCGTCTACTAAAACGATTTTTTTATTTTCAACCGAAAAATCAATTTTTGTTCCACTTGCTTTGGGGAGGTTTTCGCCTTTTTTGATATCATCGCGAAAATGTGTTATGTCAAGTACTCCCGTCGGAACATCTACACCCTCTATCTCATAAAACCGTTTTTTTAAACGGTCTGCCAAAACTATTCCTCGGCGCAAAATTCCAACTAAAGCTAAATCCTCTGTACCCTTATTTTTTTCTAATATTTCATAAGCAATACGCGAAATTGCACGTTTCATTGCCGCAGAATCTAAAATTTCTGCACTTTTATTTTCCATCCGATTCCGCCTCACTTTCTATATCACTTATTTGTACAGTCTGCGATAAAAATAAAAACTCTTACCACAGATGTGATAAGAGTGAAATTACAAAACAACATGCAAGGCAACGCACACAAATGGGTACACCTCGTCTGCAAGCAGTATGAAATTGAACACACCTTATCAGCATCTCTGTACCGATTTAAAGGTTTTATCAGATTTTTTATATCTGAATTTTAGTATACCACAAATACTGTCATTTGTCTACAAAAACTTTTAATTTTTTTCAAGTTTATACACCATTCCGTTTTCGACAAACAAATTTACATTACAGCATTCCTTTGCCGCCGCCTTATGAGACACTGTAAGGCAGGTTTTGCTCTCTAATGATATCAAGTTATTAAGTACTGCCTTTTCAGTTTTTTCATCTAGGGCTGATGTACATTCATCCAAAAGCAGAACGGGTGCATCGTAAAGAAGAGCTCTTGCAATTGCCAGTCTTTGAATCTGTCCCTCAGATAAACCCATACCGCCTTCCCCTAAAACTGTATCTAAACCATCTGGAAGAGATGATATTTCATTCCATATTTCTGCCATTTTTGCAGCATAAATAATTTCTTCTTCTGTTGCATCAGATTTGGCAAAAGCTATATTTTCTCTTATAGTTCCCGAGAGTATTAAATTTCCCTGAGGAACATAAGCAAAAAGCGAACGTGTTTTTGCATCTAAGCTTAACTTTTGTCCGTCTTCTAAAAGCAGATATATTTCGCCGCTATCTGCCTCAATTATTCCTAAAAACAGCTTTAATAAGGTAGACTTTCCTGCTCCCGAAAGTCCTGTTACTGCCGCAAGCTCACCCTTTTCCACCCTAAAGCTTACGTTGTTTAAAACAACCTTGTCATCATAAGAAAAGGTTAAATTTTCAACGCAAAACGCACTTGCTTTAGCATATATTTTTTCTCTGTCAAAATCCGCATCGGGTTTTTCTTCTTCAGGTAAGTCTTCAAGCTCAATTATTCGCTCGGTCGATGCCGTCATCGCATAATATTTAGGCATCACAGATGACAAGCTACGAAACGGCGACTGCAGCTGTTCAACCAGCTGAAGAACTGCCATTAATGTACCAAACGACATCAAGCCGTTTGCCATACGCAGTGCACCCCACGCCATTGCAAAATAATAACCCGCTGTCATAGCTATAAAGAACATAAGATTCGACATTATGCTTATGTCATTTCTTTTTAAATTTAATTTGTAGTTATCGGTCTGCAGCTCGGTTGCAAAATCGACCACTTTTTCTTCGCTTCCAAAGGATTTTATAACCAAAATATTTGATAATGTTTCTTGCATAAACGAACGTGTTTTTCCGTCACTTTCCTGCACACGTTTGTGAAGATATTTCATTTTTTTTCTGTAAATTCTGCTTGCAAAAAACACAATCGGAAGAGCTACAAGGCACAATAAAGCCAATGTCTTATCAAGAACAAAAAGCACTATAAAGCTTGCTAAGGCACTTGTTATATAGTGCACCAAATCAGGAATAAGCGAGCTTATTGCGCCCGAAATAACTGCAACATCACTTGTAAGTCTGTTTAAAAGCTCACCCGAATGATACTTTAATACACTTGCCGCCTCTTTATGCAAAAGTGCTGAAAAAAGTCGCTTTTTACATTCGATGACTACCTTGCCTGAGGTTTTAACCGCAAGCTTTGATATGAAAACCTGAAATACAAGCTGCACAACAATTAAAAACGCAAGCAAAATGCAAAGCTCTGCCAAATTTTCTGCCATCTGCCCCGATGCAGCATATGCCGCCGCATCTATAACCTCTTTAGAAACAAGTGCAAAGGCTGTGCTCAGTATCGAATACAAAACACCAAGCACCGAAAGTGCCGCTATGCCAAAACGCACGTGTTTTGCAAGCTCTAAGTCCCATTTTAAAGCTGTATGTTTTTTCTTCATCATTTATTAAACCACCTTTTGGTGATAATTATTTTTCTGTAAAGTTTAAGCATAAAAAGTCTGTATGGCCTTAAAATACTCCATATCGCCGCATATATACGATATAAAACATTGCTGCATTTGGTTGTTTTGCCCTTTCGGGTAAACTCAACCGCTATGCCTATAATCTGATCTTGTCGAACAGGGCATTCGACTATAACCTGATTATCGCCGCACATAACATATGCACCCTTTTTCTTTTTCATCACGCGATGCAAAATAAGCGACCCGTCATCACGTTGATAAAGCGGCAACTCCCACCTTTTAACCTCGCGGGTAGCAGGCTCTATTAAAACGCTGTCTATTCCGTCTTTAAGCATAGGCCACATACTGCTGCCCGTAACAGTTATGCGTGCACTGCCGCCATTTTTTAAAATTTCACATATAAAAGGAGAAAATTCCTGCATACCGGGCTGTATCATTTTTTCTGTATCATTCATTATGCTTCTAAAAGTTCCTTTTCAGATAATGTTTTTAAAAATTCATCTATATCTGCCTCTGCAACAGCTTTCTCAACATCATATTCAGACAAAAGTGCATCTAAAAGCTCTTCTTTTGAGATTTCGCTCTTTAATTTTTCCCACAAAAAAGCACCCGTTTCGTTTAATGTAATCATCATTTGAAAATCGACTATCTGCTCTCCGACAGGAACAACAACCCAGCTGCCTGCAATTTCTTTAAGTAAAAAGCCTTCTTTTAACTTCATAATTTCCGCCTCCGATACCTTAATTAATCCTTTTATACAATTGTACACTAAACGACTCTTTTTGTCAATTTTAATACTTGCAAAAATATATCTTTTATGATAAAATTATAATTGGTTTATTATAATAAAATTTCTATATGAAAAGGGAGATACTTATGAAAAAATTTATTTCAATTTTTCTGGCAATTGTATTTGCTCTTGCTGTAATGCCTTTTGCAGCATTTGCGGCACAGTTTTCTGACCTTTCGGCAGAGCATTGGGCATATGCAAACGTTCAGACCTTGGTTTCTGAGGGCACAATATCAGGTTTTGAAGACGGCACCTTCCGCCCTAACAACACCGTAACACGTGCACAGTTTGTTAAAATGATTGGAAAAGGTCCCGAACGTTATACAGCAGATTTTTCTGATGTTCCTTCAAACCATTGGGCTTATGAATATGTTATGTATTCAGGTCTGGTTTTAGCAGGAACAACTACGTTTTTACCCGACCAGCCGATTAAGCGAAGCGAAGTAATCGAGCTTTTATGGAAACGTGCAGGTTCTAAAACCGGCTTTTCAGTTCCGGGAATTATCTTATCACAGGCAAGCAATAAAGATGCTGTTGCCTGGGCTTACAGCCACGGCATCGTAAACGGCGATGACGGAATTCAGTTAAGATTAGGCGATACAATGTCTCGTGCTGAGGGTGCAGCTTTGATTGTACGTTCAAGAGAAAAATCAGCAGCCGGTGCAACTGCTGCATTTGTAAACACTGTAAATGAAAGTATTTTAAAGCAGGCATATTCATCCTTGGATTTATTTGACAGCGAAACATATGAGCCCGGCAAAAAGCTTACTTTCGGAGAGCTTGCTCGTGCAACTGTAAGAATTGCAGGCGGAGAACATAACCCGTCATACCATTCACTTAATTCTTCTGCTCAGTTTGAGCATAAATATGCACGCGACCTTGATGTTTTAGGACGTAATGTAATCGGAACAGACAAGGTTACAAAAGAGGTTATTGACCAAACCGCAACCGTTGGAGATTTGATAGCATCGTTTACCTTTGCTGCAATATATAATTCTTCTAAGCCTGTTGCCGCAAATACCAAAAGCGACGCATTTAAAGATATGGCAGAAAACAAAAATCGTATGCTTACCTTTGCAAATGCAAAAGGCATTCAGATTGACAAAGATAATTCTCTTGCATCTTTAAACCGCGAAGCAACTGTTAAAGATGCAATGGCTGTTGCAATACTGGTTGATAATGTTTTAGGACTGCAAACAGATTACAGCACCGATACAAATATGGTCGGAAACGTAAAATATAATCATAGCTTAGACCTTAGCGGTCGCAATTATGAAAACTTTAAGCTGGTGCTTAAAAACATTCCTTCCGAAGTTTATACGACAGAATTTACAAGCTACGGAAAAGATGCATCTGCGCCTAAGGATTCGTACAGATTTGTTCAGGCATATGCAAACATTTTTGCTTCTTCTTTGACGCAGTATACTGCAATGCTTAAAGAGTTAAAGGGCATTGACTGCACAATCGTATTTTATCCGTCACTCGTAACAGAAAATGGAAACGGATACACAATGAGAGCAAAAATAACACCTAATAAGCTTTCAAGTGCAACAAATATCAGTGCATATTTTAGCTGCAGCGATAAAGTCGGCACATATCAGCTTAAAGCAGGAAAATCTTTCTATGCTGATATTGCAAGCGGCGAACCGTTATCAGCAATCTCAATGAATGTAGAAAAAATATTTATTGATAAGATTATATGCGAATAATAAAACAAATTCTAAAAGTAGCTGTAGCAAAATTTTGCTACAGCCACTTTATTTTTTGATAACATAACAAAAGATATATTTTCGTGCCGAAGGCACACTTGCAAAAAGTTGTTAGCGAGTAAATCGGCGTAAAACGGGGCGTCTACAAGCCGTTAGCCAATGCGAGCGTGGCTTTTTGCGATAAAGGAGCAGCAGTAATTTTGTTGCGCCGAAGGCACACTCGCAAAAAGTTGTTAGCAAGTAAATCGGCGTAAAACGGGGCGTTTACAAACCGTTAGCCGATGCGAGCGTGGCTTTTTGCGATAAAGGAGGAGCAAGGAAGCAGGCGAATGTTTTTCTTGACAAAGAAAAACGGAGCAAAGCGAACTTTGCTCCGACGTGGTACGCCTGATGCGATTCGAACGCACGACCTTCAGAGTCGGAGTCTGACACTCTATCCAACTGAGCTACAGGCGCAAATATTAAGTTAAAATTTTCCGGACACGATTACGTGTCCGGATTTAAATTATTCATTTAATTCTGTCAGCTTATAAGACAAGGTCATTAAGCTGTCACTTAAGTGAACATTCTCTACTGCTACATTATCAGGCACATCAAGCTCTGTATACGAGAAGTTCCAAAGTCCCTTTATGTTTAAAGCAATAAGACGGTCTGCAACCTCTTTTACACTACTTTTAGGCAGTGCCAAAATCGCAATGTCTGCACCCTCATTCTGAAAAAACGTCTCTATTTCATCAATATGGCAAACCGAAAGATTATTAATTTTGCTTCCCACTATTTCGCGGTTTGAATCAAAAATCCCTACTAATTTAAAGCCTCTCTTTTCGAAATTAGAATGATTGGCAAGAGCATGACCTAAGTTACCTGCACCAACAATTATAGTTCTGTATCCTCGGTTTAGACCTAAAATATCTGCTATTTCGTGATGCAGTTTTTCGATATTATAGCCGTAGCCTTGCTGACCGAATCCGCCAAAGCAGTTTAAATCCTGACGGATTTGAGATGCGGTAACACCCATTTTTTCGCTCAAATCTCTCGAAGATATACGTGTTACGCCCTGCTTAAGCAATTCGCCCAGATAACGATAATATCTGGGCAACCGCTTGATTACGACTAAAGGAACACTTTTAATGTTTTCACTCTTCATTAATATTTCCTCATTTTTCTTGCAATTTTACATTTTAAGGTATTAAAGTTTTTTAATTGTATCCATTACATATTCAGCAAACTCGTCGCCTGTTGCGCCATTATCACGACCTGTAATAACCAGCTTTTTCTCTTCGTACATACAGATATCCAACGCTCTTTCAAGCTTAGATGCCTCATCGCCATAACCGATGTGATTTAACAGCATAACTGCTGCACGAATAATACTGCACGGGTCAGCATACTTATCACGACCCTCTGCAACCATACGCGGAGCACTGCCGTGAATTGCCTCGAACATGGCATAACGTTTACCTAAGTTCGAGCTTCCTACTGTGCCTACACCACCCTGGAATTCTGCTGCCTCGTCAGTAATAATATCACCGTAAAGGTTAGGCAGAACAACAACCTGAAAACCTGTACGACGTTTTTCGTCAACCAGTTTAGCGGTCATAATATCGATATACCAATCGTCAAAATCAATTTCTGGATATTCTTTAGCAACCTCTTTACAGATGTTTAAGAATTTACCGTCTGTTGTTTTAATAACATTTGCCTTGGTTACTGCAGTTACGCGTGTTTTGCCGTTTTTCTTTGCATAGTCAAATGCCGCACGTGCAATTCTTTCAGAACCCTCTTGAGTTGTAACTGTAAAGTCAACAGCAAGGTCGTCATTTACGTGCACCCCCTGACTTCCTACTGCATATGCACCCTCGGTATTTTCACGGAAAAATGTCCAGTCTATGCCCTGCTCAGGAACCTTAACAGGACGAACATTTGCAAACAAATCGAGTTCTTTTCTCATAGCAACGTTTGCACTCTCGATATTTGGCCACGGGTCGCCTGCACGAGGAGTTGTTGTAGGGCCTTTTAATATAACGTGACAAGCCTTAATTTCTTCTAAAACATCGTCTGGGATAGCTTTGTTAGCTTTTACTCTGTTTTCGATGGTTAAACCGTCGATAACACGAAATTCAACCTTGCCTGCTTTTACTTCATCAGCAAGCAAAAATTCAAGAATTTTGTGTGCAGATGCGGTAATTGCAGGACCTATTCCGTCACCGCCGCAAACACCGATTATTATAGTGTCGAGCTTAGAATAATCTAAAAAATCCTTCTGAGATTTCATCATTTCGACACGTGCGAGCTGTTTTTCTAAAAGAGCCGCAAATTTTTCTGTTGCATTTTTTATTGTTTCGTTCATTATTTTCTTCCTTTCAAATGTCTTAAATTAGGCATTGAGTTTTTTCATATAGTTAATCAAACCGCCTGCATAAAGCATTTCTTTCTGTCTGTCAGAAACAGTTAAAATTGTTGTGTATTCTTTGTTTTTAGTAATATTTTTAACAACAATTTTATCGCCCGCTTTAATCTGTGCAGGTGCATTTTCTATTGCAAGCTCGTCCATTAAATCAATTGTATCATAATCTGCCTCGTTTTCAAAAACAAGCGGAAGGATACCTGAATTTATAAGATTTGCCATATGTATACGTGCAAATGATTTTGCCAAAACCGCCTTTATTCCGAGATATAAAGGAGCAAGTGCCGCATGCTCACGGCTTGAGCCCTGACCGTAGTTAGAGCCACCAACGATAAATCCACCCTTGTTTTCCTGAGCACGTTTTGGGAACTCAGGGTCACATGGTGTAAGACAGAACTCCGAAAGATACGGAACGTTCGAACGGAACGGCAGAAGCTTTGCATTTGACGGCATAATGTGGTCGGTTGTAATGTTATCTTCTACCTTAATTAATGCCTTACCCTTTACGTTTTCCGGTAAATCGGTGTTAAGCGGGAACGGCTTGATATTCGGTCCGCGAACAACCTCTACATTATTTCCCTCAGGTGCAGGAGCTGCAACCATATTATCGTTTGCTAAAAATTCTGTCGGCATTTCTACAACCGGAGCCGCACCCAATTCACGCGGGTCGGTTAAAACACCGGTGATGGCACTTGCTGCTGCGGTTTCAGGACTTACCAAATATACCTGAGCCGAAACTGTTCCGCTTCGACCCTCGAAGTTACGGTTAAATGTACGAAGCGATAGTGCATCTGTTTTCGGGGACTGTCCCATACCGATACATGGTCCGCAAGAGGATTCTAAGATTCTTGCACCTGCTGCTACCATATCTGCCAATGCTCCGTTTTGTGCAAGCATTGTTAAAACCTGCTTAGAGCCGGGTGCTATAACAAGGCTTACGTCAGGATGTACGGTTTTGCCCTTTAATATTTTTGCTACCTTCATCATATCTGTATAAGATGAGTTTGTACAGCTTCCGATTGCAACCTGGTCAACCTTAATTTTACCTATTGACGCAACCTCTTCAACGTTATCGGGGCTGTGAGGCTTAGCAGCCAAAGGCTCTAAGGTTGATAAATCAACAGTTATTTCTTCATCATATGTACAATCGCTATCAGGAGCAAGCTCAACAAAATCATTTTCTCTGCCCTGAGCTGCCAAAAATGCGCGGGTAGTTTCGTCACTTGGGAACACCGAAGTGGTTGCACCAAGCTCTGCACCCATGTTGGTTATTGTTGCACGTTCAGGAACAGAAAGACTTTTTACACCCTCGCCTGCATATTCAATAATTTTGCCAACGCCGCCTTTTACGGACATAACTCTTAAAACTTCTAATATAACATCTTTAGCTGTAACCCACGGACGAAGCTTGCCAACTAAATTTACTTTGCAAACCTTCGGCATCATAAGATAATATGCTCCACCGCCCATTGCAACAGCAACGTCTAAGCCGCCTGCACCGATTGCAAGCATACCAAGACCGCCGCCTGTTGGTGTGTGGCTGTCTGAACCCAAAAGGGTCATTCCCGGAACACCAAAACGTTCAAGCTGAACCTGATGGCAAATTCCGTTACCCGGACGTGAGAAATAAATTCCGTGCTTGTTGGTTACTGTCTGAATATATTTATGGTCATCGGCATTTTCAAAGCCGGACTGCAACATATTATGGTCAATATATGCAACTGACTTTTTAGTTTTTACGCGGTCAATACCCATCGCTTCAAACTGAAGATATGCCATTGTACCTGTAGAATCCTGTGTTAATGTCTGGTCGATACGAATTGATATTTCCGTTCCCGGAATCATCTCGCCGCTTACCAGATGTTCTTTAATAATCTTTTGTGCTAAATTTAAACCCATTTTTTACCCCTTCCCAAGGCGCATACGTCCCCAAATATAACATTATATTACTATTATATCAATTTTTATAAATTTGTCAAGAAAGCTGAGCAAAATATGATTTAAGTTCACATAGTTTTTGACGGTAAGCTGCCAATATATTTTTTATATGTTCTTGTAAAATAAGAAAGATTGCTAAATCCGCACGAAAGAGCAACCTGACTGACACCTTT
>JAZOBB010000114.1:0-6391 GCA_045595745.1 Clostridia bacterium
CATTGAAGGCGGAAGCGGAAGCACTTTCAGAGACGGCTGCTCTTGAGGAAGATATCAGAGAACTGTTGGAGCTTAAAAAAGTAAAAGAAGAGAATAAATTTTCTATGATGTTTGGAACAGGCGATAAAAACTTCGACGAAATTTCAGCAAAGATAAAAGAAACGGGAATAGAGCTCAATGAGAAAATAAAGGTTGTTCCCTATATCAATAATATGCATGAGGTTATGGCAGCGGCAGATTTGATAGTTTCACGTTCAGGGGCAATAACACTCGGAGAAATTGCAGTTTTAGGAAAACCGTCAGTTTTAATTCCGTCACCCAACGTTGTAAGAAATCATCAGGAGCAGAACGCACGTGAGCTTGAAAGAGGCGGTGCTGCAAGAGTTCTAACCGAAGATATTTTAACAGAAAATTCTCTTTATGACACAATATCAGAGCTCATTTCGGATAAAGAGCTTTTAGAAAAAATGGGCGAAAACGCAAAAAGCTTTGCAAAACGTGACGCACTCGAAAAAATATACGACATAATTAAAAAAAGGGCTGTTTAAAAAGTCATTTGACTTTTTAAACTTCCACTTTTATAATTTTATAGTTTAAAATAATTTTCTGCGTTTTTATAGCAAATTCCCTCAATGATATCTCCGAGGCGTTTCCAGTCAGCAGGATATTCACCCTTATCAACCCAGTCACCGATTAAGTTACAGAGTATTCTGCGGAAATATTCGTGACGAGGATATGATACAAAGCTGCGTGAATCGGTCAGCATTCCTACAAAGGCGGATAAAAGACCTGTATTTGCTAAGGTCTTCATTTGTTCAACCATACCGTCACGTTGGTCGTTAACCCACCAGGCAGAGCCAAACTGAATCTTTCCGAAAGTAGGAGCTTTTTGGAAGTTTCCGAGCATTGTGCTTAAAACGTAATTATCCTTAGGATTTAAGGTATAAAGAATTGTTTTTGGCAAAATACCTTTAGTTTCGAATGAGTTTAAAAGAGCAGACAGCATTTCTGCAATACAAAGGTCATTTACCGAGTCAAAGCCGGTGTCAGGGCCCAATTTTTCAAACATCGGGGTATTATTGTTTCTGAGTGCACCGATGTGCATTTGCATTGCCCAGCCCAAACGCGAATATTCCTCTGCACAGACTGTTAAGAGTGCTGTTTTAAATGCATCCTGCTCGTGTTTTGTCAGAGTTTCGCCGTTCATTCTCTTTAAAAATGCAGCACCGGCATCGCCCTCGCTATAGGGAACACACTCAAATGCGTGGTCAGATATACGACAGCCGTTTTCGTGGAAGAAAGCGATTCGGCTGCGAATCCAGTCGGCAAGCTCGTCAAAGCTTTTAACACCGATATTTTTAATGTACGGAACAAAGGTATCCTTTCCGATTTCAACAGCTTTATCGGGGCGGAAGGTAGGTAATACCTTAACCTTAAAGCCCTCGTCGCGGAGCTGCTTGTGATAGCGCAAATCATCTGCAGGGTCATCGGTTGTGCAGACAGCAACAACGTTTGAACGTTCAATTAATGCACGCGCACGGAAGTCTTCCTGCGCGAGCAGTTCGTTGCAACGATTCCATACCATATCAGCATTTTCTGGGGTAAACGGTTCGTCTATATCGAAGAAACGCTTAAGCTCAAGATGCATCCAATGATAAAGCGGATTTCCGATACAAAGCGGAACAACCTCTGCCCATTTCATAAATTTATCATAATCAGAGGCATCGCCCGTGATGTATTTTTCATCAACGCCGGCACTACGCATTGCACGCCATTTGTAATGATCGCCGCCAAGCATAAGCTCGGTTATGTTTTTAAATTTATGGTTATCGGCTATCATTTGCGGAATTAAATGGCAATGATAGTCAATAATCGGCATTTTTTCTGCGTGCTCATGATAGAGCTTTTTTGCCGCATCGCTGTGTAACATAAAATCTTCGTTGATAAAACTCATAATGTAACACCGTCCTTAAATATTGAAATTTCGCGATATCCATTTTGTTCGTTTTTGGTTTCTTCGCCGCTGGCAACCTTTAAAACATATTCAAAAAATTCTTCATCAAGCTTGTCAGAATCATAGCCTGAGAGGAGTTTTCCTGCATCAAAGTCAATCCAACCAGACTTGTGTTCGGCAAGCTGTGAATTAGTAGCAACCTTAACTGTAGGAACAGGTGCACCTAAAGGAGTTCCTCGTCCTGTGGTGAACAATATAATATGCGCTCCTGCTGCGGTTAAGTTTGTTACGGCAACAATGTCATTGCCCGGACCATTTAAAAGATTAAGACCGCATTTTTCCATTGTATCGCCATAGTCTAAAACATCAACAACGGCAGCCTGACCACCTTTTTGAACACAGCCTAAGGATTTTTCCTCTAAGGTTGTAATTCCACCCTCTTTGTTTCCGGGGGAGGGATTTTCGTATACAACCTGATTGTGTGCAATAAAGTATTCTTTGAATCTGTTAATAAGCAAAACAGTTTTATCAAAAATTTCTTTGCTTTCAGCGCGGTTCATTAAAATTGTTTCTGCACCGAACATTTCAGGAACTTCTGATAGAATAGTGCTTCCGCCAAAGCTTATGAGCTTGTCAGAAAAACGACCAACCAATGGATTTGCGGTAATTCCGCTGTATCCGTCACTTCCGCCGCATTTTAGACCTACTCTTAACTTTGTTACAGGGATTTTTTCTTTTTTCTGTTTAGCAGCATATTCTTTGAGTTCGTCAATCAGCTTAACACCTTCTGCGATTTCGTCAGATGCCTCTTGCGTAATTAAAAATTTAACACGTTCTGGGTCAACCTCGCCCAGCACCTTTTTAAAAGCAGGGATATTATTATTTTCACAACCTAGTCCCAAAACAAGCACACCGCCTGCGTTAGGGTGGTTAATAAGACCCTTTAAAATCTTTTGTGTAAGCTCGTGGTCATCGCCTAACTGTGAGCATCCGAACGGATGCGGAAAATACAAAGCCCCTGTAAGCTCAGAAAGCTTTTGAGCTGTTTTGTTAACGCAGCCAACGGTGTTTATAATCCAGATGTCGTTTCTTATTCCAACATCGCCGTTTGAACGTACATATCCATCAAAGGTGGGGATAGAATCAGTGTCAGCTTTTTTGATAGGCGTGATTTCGGGATTATATTCGTATGTAAGCAAATCGCCCAACCCTGTTTTTATGTTGTGGGTGTGCACGTGTTCACCTTTTTTTATTTCGGCTGTAGCAACACCGATAGGAAAGCCGTACTTTATAATCTGCTCACCAACTTTAATATCGCAAAGAGCATATTTATGCCCGTTTTCGATATTTACCTCTACATTATCATTTGGATGTATCTGCATATTTTAAAACCTCCTCTTTAAGGCAGGTCAAGTCCTCACCCCAAAAATCCGTATTTGCTAAAATCTCATCTAAAGAACGTGTTTTCGTAAATTCCATAATATCAGCGGCATCGTTTGCCATATCTGTTTTATAAAAATCAAGAAGTGCGGCAAAGCCTTTGATAAGAGTCTTAGGATACTCGCCCATACGCTTTTTGTATTCCATAATAGACGGAAGAACACGAACCTTAAACTTGCTAACCGAGTTTAAAGCGATAGACGAAAGCATATGGCAAATGTACGGATTTGCAAAACGCTCAAACACACCATCTGCATATTCTGTCAGCTCTTCTTTTGATAAATCCAGCGTAGGTATAATTTCTTCATAAACGCATTTTTTAAGATATGCACACATACCCTCGTCAGCGATGCAGTCACCTACAGTTTTAAATCCGCGCAGCATTGCATAAGGAACTAAAGATGTGTGTGCTCCGTTTAAAATGCGAACCTTTCGTGTGCGATATTTTTCTAAATTGTCGGTCCACACAACATTAAGACCTGCATCGACAAAAGGCAATTCCTCTTTCACCCAATCGGGACCTTCAATTACCCAAAGATGGAACAGCTCTGATGTGTTTGCCATAGCATCTTCGTAGTTAAGACCTAAATCTTCGGTAGGTCTGCCTGTAACTATTCTGTCAACTAAGGTGTTGCAGAAGCAGTTTTTCTCGTTTACCCATTTAACAAAATCATCGCCTAATGCCCATTCGCTGGCATAGCGAAGCACGATTTCTTTAAGCTTAGAGCCGTTTTTATCAATTAATTCACAAGGTAGTAAAATAAAACCATCCATGCCATTTTTAAATCTGCGATATAAAAGAGCAGTCAGCTTAGCCGGATAAGAAACCGGAGGAGTATCGGTTAATTTATCCCCCTCGTGATATGCGATTCCAGATTCTGTTGTGTTTGACACGATAAATCTGGCATCAGGATTGTCAGCAAGTGCAAGATATGAATCATAATCGCTGTAAGGCTCAACACAACGTGAAATAACGTTAATTACAGCCTTATCAACTGTAGGCTTGCCGTTGTCTAAGCCACGCATAACGTGTGTGTATATGCAATCCTGCTCAGAAAGTTTAGCACAAAGACCCTTTTCGATTGGCTGTACGACAACAACGCCTGCACGAATCAGACCTTTGTCATTTAATTTCTGAAACATCCAGTCTACAAATCCTCGTAAAAAACCGCCCTCGCCAAATTGAATAACCCTTTCAGGACGTTCTGTTTTAAGATAAACTTCATTAATTTTTTTCATGTTTTTCTCTCCCTTCAAAAATAGTATAAAACAATAAATATGTAAAAACAACTGATTTATTGTGTGAATAGCAATAAAAAAACAGATTTCTTGCAATTTTGTATATCTTATGATACAATATAAGCAAAAAAGCAAGGGTTTGGTGGTTAAATGGAGCAAAATTACAACGGTGGATTTCATATTGAACGTATGAAAAGCAGAATTCCCTGGGATATGCCCGGTGGGCATACGCATAACTATCATGAAATTTATTATCTGCTTTCAGGTAATCGCAGATATTTTGCCGGTCAGACTATTTATAATGTCGATGCGGGCGATTTGGTAGTTATTCCAAAAGGCACACCACATCATATGAGCAGTCGAGCGGCAGATAATTATGAGCGTTATGTTGTATATTTTTCTGACGATTTTTTTGCTCCGCTTGCCGAAATACTGGGAGCTAAAGAAACGCACAGATTTTTAAATTTCGGATGTGTCAGTATTCCGTCACAGTATCAGCCGATTATGCGTAAATATTTTGAAGAGATGGAACGCGAGGCAAGGCACGAAAATGAATGTTCTAAATTGGTAGAAAGCTGTGCTTTAGGCAATGTAGCGGCGTTAGCTCTTCGTTACGGAAAAGGAGCCGAAAGCGATTCTGCCGAAAAAATTGAGAAAATTCAAGAGGTGGCACGTCACATAAGAGAAAATTTTAATCAGGAAATTACACTTAGTGATGCGGCACAAATGGCATTTATGGAGGAAACATATTTTTCTAAGCAGTTTAAAAAAATGACAGGATTCGGGTTTTCTGAATACGTCACACAAATACGTATGCAACAAGCAGAAGAGCTTTTGCGAAACTCTAAATTGTCAGTAGGCAAAATTGCCGAGCTTTGCGGATATTCCGGCAGTAATTATTTCGGTGATGCATTTAAAAAAAGATATGGTATTTCGCCGATAAAGCTGAGAAAAAATTACCGCCAAAGTGTAGACGGATATAAAAAATAGTGATATAATCGTGGTGTTAAAATATAGGAGGCGATAACCTGAAAGTTCCTTTCCCGTTATTGCCTCCGGCGGATTAAATTGCCCGTGCAAAATTTTCCTCGCATATATGCTCGGAAATGCACATGGGCACAATAATCTCTTATCATTCCTTGCTCTGCGGATAAGAGAAGCTCATTACTATTTGTGCCGATGCAGAGCGGCGGAACGGAGATTATTATGGCTATAAGAAATATACTTAAACTCGGACTTGACGGCGAGGAAGCACTTTCCAAAAAATGCAGACCTGTCGGCGAGATGAACGACAGAATGCTTACCCTTCTTGATGATCTTATTGATACCCTTTACGAATCAGGCGGCGTAGGGCTTGCAGCACCTCAGGTGGGAATGCTAAGACGTATGGCTGTTATTGACATCGGAGATGGACTTATAGAGCTTATCGATCCGGAAATTATCTCACAGGAGGGAGAACAAACAGGGACAGAGGGATGCCTGAGCTATCCTGAGCATTGGGGAATCGTCACAAGACCCTACAAGGTCTCCGTCAGAGCCGCCGACAGAGACGGAAACATCCGCGAGATTGTGGGCGAGGAGCTGCTGGCTCGTGCACTCTGCCACGAGATAGAGCATCTTGACGGACATATGTTTATCGAAAAGGTGACCGAGTGGGTAAATCCTGAAGAAGAATTCGAAGAATAAGCTATGGATAATCAATACGAAAACTCATTTGCCTTTGGCAAGAGATATCTTGTCATTGGCATTTTGATGTAT
>JAZOBB010000115.1:0-5706 GCA_045595745.1 Clostridia bacterium
TCAACGATTTTTCCGTCTTTATAAACACGCATATTACCTGATGCAACCTCGTCGATTAAGATAACCTCGTCGCCGTTATAACCAAACTCAAATTTAATATCCCACAAATCAAGACCGATAGTTTTTAAGTCGTCAGCAACAACTTTAGTGATTTTAAGAGTCTGCTCTTTCATGCTTTTAAACATTTCTTCGCTCATAACTCCTAATGCTGCCAAACCCTCGCTTGTAACAAGCGGGTCACCTTTTTCGTCATTTTTAAAGGTACATTCAACATATCCACCCTCTAGCGGAGTACCATCTTCAATATATTCGCCGTATCTGCGAATAAAGCTTCCGGTTGCAACCAAACGGCAGATTACCTCTAAACCATGACCGAATACCTTACCGGGAAGAACCTCCATAGTAGCATTTTCAACATCTGCACTTACATAGTGAGTTTTGATACCTGCTTTTTTAATTAAGTCAAAATAATATATCGATGTTCTTAAATTAGCTTTTCCGATTCCTTCTATTTTAAGACCAACAGAATTTTCGCCCGGGTCAAAAACTCCGTCTTTGCCGGTGCAATCGTCCTTGAATTTAAGTAATACATTACCGTTTTCAAGGCTGTATACGTCTTTTGTTTTACCTTCATAGATTTTTTTCATAAACAATACTCCTTTTCTTTTGATTTTATTAAAATCATTGATGATTGATTTACAAAATTCGCTATTTTAATTGTAACATAAAATTTTATTTTTTTCAATTATATATATAAATTTCGTATAAATTAACAAATTTTATGTAAAAAAGACACCCAAAAAGAGTGTCTTTTTACATTTCATAATGAAATTATGCGCCAACTTTGTTCAGCTTAATAGCAAGCTGAGCTTTTTTTCTGGAAGCGGTATTCTTTTTAACAATACCCTTGCTGACCGCCTGGTCAATCTTCTTCACTGCGATGCGGAAAGCAGCCTCGGCATCAGCCTTGTTGCCGCCGTTTGCAGCCGCTTCAAACTTTTTGATATATGTCTTTAAAGCAGACTTAATCATCTGATTTCTGAGTGTTTTAGTTTCGATAACTTTAACTCTTTTTTTCGCAGATTTAATGTTTGGCAAATCGTTCACCTCCAGTTTTTTCTCAATGACTTAAAATATTTTAACACAAAGCAAACATAAATGCAAGCTATTTTTTTATTTTTTTGAAAAAAATTGTAAAAGTTAATAAATTAATTGAAAAATTAGTTGACATTAATATATAAAATAGGGTATAATAAATTTTGTGGCTTTATAACCTTTAATAAAGTCGCGGAACCCAATGCAGTGGAGGGAGGGAATTCACATGTCAGAAATCCGTCTGAAAGATCATGAATCTTTAGATAGCGCGCTCAGACGTTTTAAGCGTTCCTGTGCCAAGGATGGTGTTTTGTCTGAAATCAGAAAAAGAGAACACTATGAAAAACCCAGCGTAAAAAGAAAGAAAAAATCCGAGGCAGCAAGAAAACGTAAGTTCAGATAGGACTTTTATACCTTGAAGCACTGTTTAAAGGAGGGTGAAAGGGAATGTCCCTCAAAGATACATTACTTAGCGATATGAAAGACGCTATGAAGGAAAAGGACACGATTAAGAAGAATACAGTTCAGCTCGTGCGTGCCGCAATCCTTCAGAAAGAAAAGGATCAACAAATAACGCTAAACGATGAGGATATTTTAGAAGTAATTGCAAAGGAAGTTAAAAGCCGACGCGATGCTTTGGTCGAGTTTGAAAAAGGCGGCAGACAGGATTTAATAGATGCCGCAAACCGAGAGCTTGAAATTTTGCTGGGATATTTGCCCGCACAGCTCTCAGAAGAGGAACTCACAGAAATTATAAAAGAAGTGATTTCCGAAACAGGTGCGCAGTCAATGCGCGATATCGGAAAGGTAATGGCAGCCGTTCGTCCTAAAACTAAAGGACGTGCTGATGGAAAACAGATTAATGCCATTGCTAAAGAATTATTATCTTAAAAAAACGTTCGGATTATTCCGACAAAAAGGTCTGACCAAATGGTCAGACCTTTTATTTTTCGGCTGTCAAAAAAGTCGTTATACCGCAACAGCAATTAATTTTTACTTTTTCTTTATTATCTCTGCTTTTTTAATTACAATAGGTGTTACCGGGTCAGAAAGCTCACCGGTTGCATCTGCTGTTCTTTCTACCTTTAAAAATTCCTCAACCGTGCTCATACCCTTTGTTACTTTGCCAAAGGCGGCATATTCGCCGTCTAAAAAGTTTGCCGCATCATAGCATATAAAGAACTGACTTGTTGCAGAGTTCGGATGCTGTGTGCGAGCCATCGAAACAGTACCCTTTTCGTGCTTTAATTCATTTTGTGTAAAGCCATTACTTGAAAACTCGCCGAAAACTGCACCTTCAGAACCACCCGTTCCGTTACCGTCAGGGTCTCCGCCCTGAGCTACAAAGCCTTCTACAATTCTGTGGAATGTAAGTCCGTCATAGAATTTATCTTTAACAAGCTTTACAAAATTAGCGCAGGTTTGCGGTGCATATTCAGGATAAAGAGTTATTTCAAAGGTTTTTCCGTTTTCCATAGTGACCTTAACAACGGGATGTCCTTCAGGAATTTCTGTATAGGTAACTAAGCTGTCATCTATAGCTTTTTCATAGGCCTGTTGCTCTGCCTGCTGCTGTGCCATAATCGTTTCGTGATAATTAATTAATTCATCAACGAACTTCCTTGTGCGATTTACCAAAGCAACCGCCTCAGCTCTTGTTCCGCTTGCCGATGCATTAAAATTACCGTTTTCGTCACCTTTTACGATTTCCATACCCACTAAGCTGTTAATTGCGGCACATATTTCAGCACTATATGCTTCCTGTATGGCTGCTGCATCATTTACCGTTCCTTCGGCACGTGTGCCAAACACATTTACAAATGCATTATCAATTATATATGCCATTTCCCATCTTTTAATCGGCACATCATAGTTATCCTTTGACATCACACCAGGATTTATTCCGTCATAGCTGGTTTCTTTTTCGGTTGATAAATATGCCTGAACAGCAAAATTATAATATTTATCTGCCCAATGCTCTGCCCCGTTCATATCAGGAATTTTGGTATCAAATCTTTCAGCAAGCATTGCTGTTACCATTTTCATAAATTCTGCTCTCGATATGTTATCGTTAGGGCGAAATTTACCATCACCGTCTCCGCTTATTATTTTGTTCTCATATGCTTTTAAAATTTCCTCTGCCGCCCAGTGACCATCTATATCTGAAAAAATCTGAGCAAAAGCACTAACACTTGAAAATACAAGTAACACAGTCAATAAAATTGAAATTATTTTTTTCATTATATTCATCCCTCTTTATAAAGTATTTTATTTAAGTATAGCACACACTAAGCTGTTTGAAAAGTATTTTATTATTACATTTCAGGGACAATGCTAACCTCTCCGCCCGACAGTGCCAAAACCCTGCCGTCATCTGTTTTAACCACAAGCTGTGCTTTGTCATTTATATCCGTAACCGTTGCATAATATTGCTCATTATGTATCGGCATAACCATAACCTTTTTGCCTATTAAGCAGGATTTTTTGCTGTATTCTTCTAAAAATTTTGCTTTTTCTAAATTTTTATATACCATATCAAACTGATTTAAAACCTCTGCCGCTATGCGATTTCGGCTTACTTCATTCGCCCTGAAAATTATACCTGCTTTATCTTTTATATCCTCAGGAAATCCGCCTTTGGGCATATGGACATTTATGCCGATACCCAAAACCGCATTTAAAATTTTGCCGTTTTCGTTTTCGAAAACCGCCTCTGTTAAAATTCCGCACACCTTTTTTCCTTTATAATATATATCGTTTACCCATTTTATTTCAGTTTCTGTATTAAAAAGCAAATCGAGAGCACGCGATACTGCAACCGCCGCCGCAACTGTAATAAGCACCGATTTTTCTGCCTCGATTGTCGGTTTTAAGCCAATACTCATATAAATTCCGCTGCCGTTGGGAGAAAAAAAGCTCCTGCCCATTCGTCCTCTGCCTGCTGTTTGTCTTTCTGCCAAAAGCACAGACCCGTCTTCTTCTGATTTTAAAAGCTCTTTTGCTACTGTATTGGTTGAGCCTACTTCATCTAAAATTATAATTTTTCTGTCTGTATTGCTTTTTAGAAACTGCCTTATTTCCTTTTCTGAAAGTTTGTCGCAATCAGAGTTAAGATTCTTGTTCATATCACACCTCATAGTAATATTTTTAAGACAAGCCGCATATACATATTATAAAACAGGAGGGAATTGCTATGCATACGGGATACAAACGCAGCAAAAGACGTTTTTTAAGCAAAACATACAGCATTCGGCATGCAAAACGTTCTTTTTCTGCAATTATTTTTATTATTTGCCTTTTTGTTTCTGTTTATCTGCTCTCTGCTGTTATGCACAGTACAAGCTTTACTTTAAATACCTCTATTTTAAATGTTTGCCTTCGCACCGCATTTCCGATGCTTTCTGATAATACAACAAGCCTTGTTTTACCAAATAAATATGACATTATTAATTCAGTTTTTCCCGCTATCCGCTCAAACGATGCAATGGCAAAAAAATATGCTGCTAAGTGGGATGCGAGCATAAGAGCCAAACGCTCAGATAAAAAAAGCAGCGAGGTCGAGCAGAAAACGGAAGAAATTAATAACATTAAGGTTCAAACATTAAGTATGGCGGCAAAAGGGCTTACATTTAACAACGCAACTGAATATTCAGTCGATGCAAATACTCTTTTAAGTACCCCTTTAGCCTTTGCGTCTAAAAGCAACGAGCCACGTGTTTTAATCGTACATACGCACACCTCAGAGGCATATGCCGACAGCCCAGGCGGGCGCAGTACGGATGACAGCCAAAACGTTGTCAGGATAGGCAAAGAAATCGCGGATTCTTTAAATCGAGCAGGAATTATAACCATTCACGATACAACAAAAAACGACCAACCTGATTACAATGGCTCATATAAAAATGCATTGAGCATTATACAAAAAAATTTGCTGGCACATCCTTCTTTAGAAATTGTTTTAGATGTGCATCGCGACTATACGGTGCGTGATGCAGGAACTCCGTCAGAGCTACACTTAAAGCCCACGCAAACCGAAAATGGTAAAAATGCCGCACAAATTATGTTTGTTATGGGAACTGATGCAATGGATTTGCACCATCCTGACTGGCGGCACAATCTTAGCTTTGCCGTAAAAATTCAAAACAGGTTAAATGAAATACATCCGAATTTGTGCAGACCGATAAACATTCGCACCGAGCGGTTTAATCAGCATATGACAAAGGGCTCGATGATTATAGAAGTCGGCTCAAGCACCAATACGTTAAACGAAGCGATACGTGCAGGAGGCTATATTGCCGAGGCTATCGCCGATGTTTTAAACAAAAAGTGACAATTTCATTAAGTTGGTATAAAAAATTAATGAAAGTATGCTAATAACATCAGACATTATACCACTTCTTTTAATATCATTTTAGTATCTTTATTGTATCATAATAAAAACAAAATGACAACATCTTTACTGATGTTGTCATTTCAGACTGTCGAAAAAGTCGTTCCACCGCAAGTAACACGTCGTTATATTTGAATTAAGAACTAAAATTTTAAAAAGTTTATTATATATAAAACCACGCGTCTTTTATTGAAAAAGCGCGTGGTTGCTTGCTTTTTACG
>JAZOBB010000116.1:0-21428 GCA_045595745.1 Clostridia bacterium
TTCTGTGAGAGTGGCTGACCTTAATTCCGAAAGTTACACCTTTGCCGCAAATTTCACACTTTGCCATATATATTGCACCTCCAATTGCATCATCAAATTTCATTCGCATAAAAACAACGAATATATTATACCAAAACTAAAACAAGAATGCAAGCATTTTTTTGCAAACTTTTAAAATTTTTTGGAAATTTTATAAAAAACAAAGCAGCCGAAGTAATTATTCGACTGCTTTATATTCATTTAATGCTGTTTTTAACAACTTATCACGGTTGTTTTCCGATGTATGCTAAGATACCACCATCAACATAAAGAATGTGACCATTTACAAAGTTTGATGCATCACTTGCCAAGAAGATAGCAGGACCTGCTAAATCTTCAGGATCTCCCCAACGGGCAGCCGGAGTTTTAGCCATAAGAAAGCTGTCAAACGGATGACGCGAGCCATCTGCCTGTCTTTCACGAAGCGGTGCTGTCTGAGGTGTTGCAATGTATCCAGGTCCGATACCGTTACACTGGATGTTAAATTCACCATACTCAGATGCAATGTTTTTTGTAAGCATTTTAAGACCGCCCTTAGCTGCTGCATAAGCAGATACAGTTTCGCGACCTAATTCACTCATCATTGAGCAAATGTTAATAATTTTTCCGTGACCTTTTTTAATCATTGACGGAATAACTGCCTTTGATACGATAAACGGAGCGTTTAAGTCAACATCGATAACCTGACGGAACTCTGCAGCACTCATCTCTACCATCGGGATTCTTTTGATAATACCTGCATTGTTAACCAAAATGTCGATAACTCCAACTTCTTTTTCAATTTGCGCTACCATAGCATTTACAGCATCTTCATCTGTTACGTCACATACATAGCCGTGAGCATTGATTCCGTCAGCTTTGTAGCTTGCTAAGCCCTTGTCAACCAATTCCTGTTTAATATCGTTGAATACGATTTTAGCACCTGCCTGAGCATATGCCTTAGCAATTGCATAACCAATACCATATGATGCACCTGTTACCAGGGCAACTTTACCTGTTAAATCAAACATTTGATTCATCCTCTCTCTGAAGTTTTTTAATATGTATAAATTTTAATTATAAAAGCTCTTTTGTTTCAATATGGTCCATATCGGTAAATTCCTGATTTTCACCGCACATAGCCCAGATGAACGAATAATTCTTAGTACCTACACCGCTGTGGATAGACCAGCTGGGAGAGATAACAGCCTCTTCATTGTGCATAATGATGTGTCTGGTTTCTTTCGGCTCGCCCATCATATGGAATACAGCATCATTTTCGTCCATATCAAGATACAGATAAACCTCCATACGTCTGTCGTGAGTATGAG
Source organism: Clostridia bacterium (assembly GCA_045595745.1). Classification (GTDB taxonomy): domain Bacteria; phylum Bacillota; class Clostridia; order UBA1381; family UBA9506; genus RGIG1666. Next base: position 1,350 of record JAZOBB010000116.1, read on the forward strand.
AAGGCATGGTGTTCCAGTTTGAGCCAACCTCGAGCTGGGTAAGACCCATAGCGAGCTGACAGCTCTGCATAACCTCGGGGTGAATGTACTGGTTAATAACTCTCTTATTGCACTCTTCAACAGAACCGCAAGGAACTTTTTTAGCCTTTGTGATATCAATTTTAGCGATAGGATAAGTTTTGTGTGCAGGACATGAAGAAACATAGAACTTCGGCGGATTTGCCGCATCTACGCACTTAAATACGATTTCTTTATTGCCCATGCCGATGTAGATACCGTCACGCGGATTAAGCTCGTAATCTGTTCCGTCAATTGTAATGATACCTTTTCCACCAATATTGATACAGCCCATTTCACGTCTTTCTAAGAAATAGTCTGAAGCAAGCTCTTTGCCGCCCTCTAATTTTAACTCTTTAGTTACAGGCATAACACCTGCTGTGATGATTCTGTCGATATGACTGTAAACCATCTTAATGTTGTCATTTGTAAAAAGACCGCTTATGTGAAATTCCTCTCTGAGTCTTTCTGTTGTGTAATGTTTTACATCCTTTGGATTTGAAGCGCATCTTACTTCCATTTTAAAGCCTCCTATTTCAACATTCTCATTTTAGTTAAGAAAACAATATTTTCCATATATATTGTATCACACATTGTAACAAACCGCAAGAGCATTTTTAATGCAACGCAAAAATTAATTATTTTTTCATAATTAAAGTGTTGCTGCTTTTACTGTATTTTTCATAAGCATTGCAATAGTCATAGGACCTACACCGCCGGGAACGGGTGTAATTGCACATGCACGTTCGGCAGCTGATTCAAACTCAACATCACCAACGAGCTTTTTATCGGGCAGGCGGTTCATACCTACATCAATTACAACCGCACCCTCTTTAATCATATCGCCTTTAATAAGCTCAGGCACACCAACAGCCGCAACTAAAATATCAGCTCTTTGGCAAACTTCTTTTAAATCACGGGTTTTAGAGTGGCACACAGTAACTGTTCCATGCTGGTGCAGTAGCAGCATAGCCATCGGCTTTCCTACGATGTTACTGCGCCCTACAACCACACATTCTTTGCCTTTAACCTCAATGCCGCTTTCTTTAATCAGCTCCATAACTCCGGCAGGAGTACACGGCAGAAAATCAAAGTTGCCTATCATTATTTTTCCTACATTTACGGGGTGGAATGCATCAACATCCTTTTTCGGCGAAATTGCGTTTATTACTGCTTCTTCATCTAAATGCTTAGGAAGAGGAAGCTGACACAAAATACCGTGTATTTCTTTTTTGTTGTTAAGCTCTTCTACCAATGCAATAAGTTCTTCCTGAGTTGTGCTTTCAGGAAGAGCATATTCTTCAGAGCGTATGCCGATTGCCTCGCAGGCAAGCTTTTTATTACGAACATAAATTTTAGATGCAGGGTCTTCGCCCACAATTATAACAGCAAGACCCGGCTCAATGCCTTTTTCTGCCTTTAGCTTTGCCACCTCTTGCTTTAACTCCTCTTTTATTCTTGTCGAAACCATTTTTCCGTCCAGAATTTTTGCTTTCATTTTTATATCCTCCTTTATCATTCGTCTGTCTTTTGGGTCTTATAAGGCATTCACTGCCAAAGCCTATTAAATCTTCTCGTCCGGCTTTTTGCAAAGCCTTATATACAGTATTATAATTATCAGGATTTTTATATTGTAAAAGTGCTCTTTGCATTGCCTTGTCTTCAGGACTTTTAGGAACATAGACCGGCTCCATTGTTCTGGGGTCAATTCCTGTGTAAAACATACAGGTCGATATTGTTCCCGGTGTTGGATAAAAATCCTGCACCTGCTGAGGTGTTATGTGATTTTCTTTTAAATAAAGAGCTAGTGCTATTGCATCATTAAGCGTACTGCCCGGGTGGCTGGACATTAAATAAGGAACTAAATATTGCTTTTTGCCCAGCTTTTCGTTTATGCGGTAAAACTTGTCCACAAATTTATCATACACCTTGCGCGAGGGCTTGCCCATATATTTTAATGCATTTGGCGATATATGCTCAGGTGCAACCTTTAACTGACCGCTTATGTGATGCTCGCAAAGCTCATAAAAAAAGCTGTCATTATCGTCTGCCATCAGATAATCAAAACGTATGCCGGAACGCACAAAAACCTTTTTAACTCCGTCAAGTGCACGCAGCTTTCTAAGCAGCTCTACATAATCGCTGTGGTCAGCTTTTAATGCGGGACAAGGCTCAGGAAACAGACATTGCCTGTCCTTGCACACCCCTGCTTTTTTCTGTTTTTCGCAGGCGGTTTGTCTGAAGTTTGCGGTAGGACCGCCAACATCGTGAATATAGCCCTTAAAATCGGGGTCGTGAATAAACTTCTGTGCCTCTGCAATGATTGATTTATGACTTCGTGCCTGAATTGTTCTGCCCTGGTGAAAGGCTAAAGCACAAAAGTTACAGGCACCAAAGCAACCTCTTACACTTGTTAAACTAAACTTAACCTCTGATATTGCAGGTATTCCACCCTGCTCCTCGTACATCGGATGATAGTTTCTTGCATAAGGAAGGCTATATACTCTGTCCATTTCGCTCTGCGTAAGCGGCATAGGCGGCGGATTTTGCACTAAGAATCTGTCAATATGCTTTTGCACCAGAGTTTTACCTCGAATTGCATCCTGCTCTTCGCTTTCTGTTTTTACTGCCTCGGCATATTTTTTCTTGTCGTCTCTTACCTCTTCAAACGAGGGCACATATCTGATGCTATCACTTGATTGCGGTGCCTCTTTCGTAAGATAACAAGTACCGCGCACATTGGTTATATCTTTAATTTGTGTTCCTTTATCCAATGCGTTTGCTATTTCTTCTATCGGCTTTTCACCCATACCGTATATTAACAAGTCAGCACGGCTGTCGACTAAAATCGAACGGCGAACCTTGTCTGACCAATAATCATAATGAGCAAATCTTCTAAGGCTTGCCTCGATGCCACCGATAATAATCGGAATATCACCAAAAGCCTCTCTTGCGCGGTTACAATATACAATCGTTGCTCTGTCGGGACGAAATCCTGCTTTTCCGCCCGGGGAATACATATCGTCGTGTCTCGGTTTTTTTGCGGCAGTATAGTGATTTACCATTGAATCCATATTACCCGCCGACACCAAAACACCAAGTCTGGGTCTGCCTAAACGTTTTATATCCTCGGCATCGTGCCATTTGGGCTGTGCTATTATGCCCACACGATAGCCTGCCGCAACCAAAACACGCGTTATTATGGCATGACCAAAGCTGGGGTGGTCAACATAAGCATCACCGGACAGATATAAAAAGTCCAACTGCTCCCAACCCAGCTGATTCATTTCTTCTTTGGTAACAGGCAAAAAGCCTGCGTCTATTCCGTTCATATTATCCTCACCGTTTTTCTGCTTTATTGCAGGCTCATTTCCATATAATCTTCTTTGCTTATTAATACTTCTCTTGGTTTGCTTCCTTCAGGTGGTCCTATCCAGCCGCGTTCTTCCATTTGGTCTATCATACGTGCCGCACGTGAAAATCCTACCTTTAAGCGACGTTGCAGATATGATGCAGATATTTTTCCCGAGTCAACCGCTATTTCGATTGCACGCGGCAAAAGCTCGTCGTTATCGCCGGGATCACCGTTTGGCTCATTTACATTTACCGGCTTTCCGTTTTCTATTTTTTCCATAATATCTTCATCGTATCTCGCTTTAGATCCGTTTTTAATAAACTCGACAACACGTTCAACCTCTTTGTCAGATATAAACGCTCCCTGAAGTCTTGTCGGCTTCGGTGCACCCATAGGTGCAAAGAGCATATCACCGCGGCCCAAAAGCTTTTCTGCTCCGCCGGTATCTAAAATTGTTCGGCTGTCGATGCTAGATGATACGGAAAATGCTATTCTTGACGGCACATTTGCCTTGATAAGACCTGTGATAACATCAACCGATGGTCTTTGAGTTGCAATTACAAGATGCATACCTGCCGCACGAGCCATCTGCGCTAAACGGCAGATAGAATCCTCTACCTCGTTAGGTGCAACCATCATAAGGTCTGCAAGCTCGTCTATTATGATAACGATATGCGGAAGTGTGTTTTCATTTCCGTTTTCACGCAGCATCTCGTTATATCCGTCCATATTTCTTACATCACATTCAGCAAACATATTATATCTTCTAACCATCTCTTGCACCGCCCAATAAAGAGCACCCGATGCTCTTCTCGGGTCGGTTACAACGGGTATTAAAAGATGCGGTATGCCGTTATAAATTCCAAGCTCAACCACCTTTGGGTCTACCATTAAAAGCTTTACTTCGTTGGGGTCGGCCTTATAAATAAGACTTGTTATAAGAGTATTTATGCACACACTCTTACCAGAGCCTGTCGCACCCGCTATTAACACGTGCGGCATTTTTGCAATGTCAAACACAACGTTTCGACCTGTAATATCCTTACCCAAAGCAAATGCAAGCTTTGATTTAAAATCTCTGAACTCGTCAGAGTCAATAACCTCACGGATATGTACTGTATCAACACTCTTGTTAGGAATTTCGACACCGACTGCCTCTTTGTTCGGAACAGGTGCAATACGTACATTAGTTGCAGCTAAGCGCAGAGATATATCCTCAGCCAGACCCACAATTTTACTTACCTTTACTCCCTCTCCGAGCTTTAACTCATATCTCGTAACCGTAGGACCTTTACTTACATTTAAAAGTTTAGCCTCTACATTAAAGCTTTTAAGTGTTGCAATCAGCTTTTGAGCTGTTTCTTTAAGCTCATTGCGTGAATTTTCGTTATTTGTTTTGCCTGATACATCATCAAGCAAATCGTAATCGGGGTATGTATAAGGTATTTTTTCAAATATTTCGCCTTCAATTTCTGCCGAAACATCTATCATGCCCTCAAGCTTTTCAGGATATATAACCTCTTCGTTTAATTCCGCTATATCAGAATCAAAGCTTTCCGCAGGCTGATACTCTTCAATCACATCTTTTTCATACGATGATTCGTTTTCAACTTTTTCTGTACGAGCAGATCTTACCGAAGATGAGGGAACTGCATTTTCTAATATTTCATCAATATTGTCGATATCCACCGACATATCGTTTCCGATTCCGCGCAGAGATTCAGGTAAATAGCTTTCATCCTCATACGGCTTTTCGGGAACATCGCGAGTGCTCATTTTTTTAGCTTTTTCATTTTCTGCCGAACGTATTACATCTTCGTCACTGAAATTTGGAATTTTTCTTTTACTGCGCCCTTGCGTTTGCTCAACTACGCGTGTCTGCTCAGGCAACAAAATTGCCTCTTCTTTAATTTCTTTACCTGTTTCTTTTGCACTTCTTACCATACGGACAATTACACGTAAAAGTGCCTTTATAGGAGACCATTTAGTTATTATCATTACAAGAACAATTAAAACCGTAAACAAAATAACACCGGTTGCTATTGCGCCCACCATCGAACGCAAAATATCTGTTAAAATACCGCCGAAAACTCCGCCGCCATAGCCTTCGCAGCCGTACATAAAATAATCCGACAATCCGGCAAGCGTAAACGGATTCATTTTTTCTAAAAGTGAAAACAGATGAAAAATACCGCTTAAAATTACTATACCTATTAATGCCAAAATGTAATTTTTAATGTTTTCATCATACTTTTTATTTATTCCGTGATGAATGCCGTTGACTATAAGATACACGGGCAATAAATATGCCGGCATCCCTAAAAGACCTAAAAACAGAGCTTTAATCCACTCCCCTAAAAAACCTGACGGTATGTATAAAAATACACCAAGCAAAATGCCGCCCACAACAGTTAACAGCGACACCATTTCAAGGTTCATTGCACTGTCGTAATTATATTCGCTTTTTACCTTATTTTTAGCCTTTACGGGCTCTTTTGCTTTAGCTTTAGAATTCGTCTGAGTTTTTTTCTTGGCTGTAGCCATTTTCTCATACTCCTTTTATCTGTTGTTTTGAATAATACTCTTAAACAGGAATTTTTTAAACACTTTACACCAGTTTATAATATCATATTTAATATAATACCACATTCTAAAGCAAAATTCCAGTATTTAATACAAACTTTTTGATTATTTTAACATTTTGGCGGCATAGCTCCGTTTTTTTCATACGGCAAAATAAACGTGGGAATACCTGATGAATATGGTGCTATATCGTATTGCTGATAATAGATTGCCATACCCGAATCCGTAAGATAAAAATAATTTTTATTAAAGCAGTCTTTTACGTTCTGTTCGTAGTTATCAAAAAATGCAGAGCTGTCACCTAAAGAAATTTGTTTGGTAATTTCTTTGATAATATAATTCTTATAATTAAAATTATCCTCAAACAAAGCCTTCAATTCTATTCTTTTCAAGCCACCTCCAAGCTTGAAGGTGTCAGAAAATCTTTCTGTCATTCCGTGGGCACCACCTGAAAACATATAGCGGTCAGAATAAAGACTTATTGCACAATTCTCGTTATAGGTAAGCTCAAACTTCTGCACAACCTCGAACTTAATCGGAGTATAGCCGTGCTCCTTTGCCTCGTATGCCGACTCACAAGCCATACGGTAAAGCGCAGTACGGCAATATTTTTCAAACATTAGTGCACTTTCGCGGTAGTAATTGTTAAGCCTTTGTACACTTTTAAAAAATACCGATGAGCTAAAAAGAGGATACGATATTTCATATATAAGCACCTCTTCATTCATACAATGCATTATTTGTCGTATAGTTTTTGTTGTACAGCAAACCTTTAATACCATAAAAAATCAACCTCCCTGATATATTATATATAACAGAGAGGTATAATAAATTCTTAAATTTTCCAAATATCTTCTGCATAGCCTTTAATTGTTCTGTCGCTTGAAAACTTGCCAGCATTCAAAGTATTTAAAAGGCATTTTTTAGAAAATTCGGATTTGTTTTTATAATCTTTGTTTACTCTTTGTTTTGCTTCTTGATAAGACATAAAATCGTGCAAAATAAAATAGTGGTCTGCCTTGTGCCAGCTTGTACCGAACAGGATGGCATCATAAAGCTCGCGAAAACAGCCGCTTCCGTCATCTGACAACGTTCCGTTAATTAACGAGTCTAAAACCGCACGTATGCGTGGATTTTCGTCATAAATCTTTTTAGGAGAATAAGTGCTTTTTACCCTTTCAATCTCCTCCACCTTGGCTCCGAATATATAATTATTTTCTTCACCCGCTTGCTCTGCAATTTCGATATTAGCTCCGTCATAAGTGCCCAGGGTTACTGCACCGTTTAACATAAACTTCATATTACCCGTGCCCGAGGCTTCGGTTCCCGCCGTTGAAATCTGCTCCGATACATCAGCTGCAGGAATCAGCTTTTCTGCATAAGATACGTTATAGTTTTGAACAAAAACAACCTTTAATTTGTCTGCTACTCTTTCGTCAGAGTTAATAAGCCTTGCTATTTCGTTTATATATTTTATAATTGCCTTTGCCCGTCTGTAGCCGGGTGCTGCCTTTGCTCCGAATATAAAGACAGTTGGTGTAAAGTCGGTTATTCTGCCGTCTAAAAGTCCATAATAGATATCTAAAATTGAAAATGCATTTAAAAGCTGCCTTTTATATTCGTGCAGTCTTTTTATCTGAATATCAAACATAAATGACGGGTCAATTTTTATACCCTCTTTTTTTAATATAAATTCTGCAAGCTGTTTTTTCTTTTCAAGCTTTATTTCACTGAATTTTTTAAGCACCTCGGGGTCGTCTTTATATTTTTCAAGATTTTTAATTTCATCTAAATCAGTAATCCAGCCATCCCCTATTTTTTCGCTTATAAAATCAGATAGCTCGGGATTGCACAGCTTTAACCAGCGGCGTTGAGTAATGCCATTTGTTTCGTTTACAAATCTTCCCGGATAAAGCTTATACCAGTTTGAAAGTGCCTTTTCTTTTAGTATTTCGGTGTGAATTTTGGCAACTCCGTTTGTTGAATGCGAAGCATAAATAGCCATTTTTGCCATATGAACAAGATTGTTTTCTAAAATTAAATACGAGTTTTGTTCTTCTCCGCTAAAGCCCATACCAAAAAGGTCGCGTTTAAGCTTTAAATTAATCATTACAACATAAGGATAAACCTCGGGCAAAACAGTGCTGAACAGTTTTATATCCCACTTTTCCAAAGCTTCTGCCATAATTGTATGATTTGTGTAGGCAAATGTATGTTCACATATTTTAAACGCCTCATCAAAGCTTAAGCTTTCTTCTTCCATCAAAAGTCTTAAAAGCTCAGGAATTGCAACTGTTGGGTGTGTGTCATTTAATTGAATTGCATACAACTCACTAAAATGCGAAAAATCGTTTGAAAATTTATTTTTATACTCTTTTAAAATGCTTACAAGCGATGCACTTGCAAAAAAGTACTGTTGCTTTAATCTTAAACACTTTCCCTCATATGTGTCATCGTTAGGATATAAAACAGCACTTATTGCCTCGGCACGATTTTTTTCTTTAACTGCATCAGAATATCTTTGTTCGTTAAATGCATTAAAATCAAATGCATTTACCGGTTCTGCCTGCCAAAGCCTGAGAGTGTTTACGGTTGCTTTGCCGTTATCGGGATAATAGCCTATTACAGGCATATCATAAGGAACGGCATAAACACTTTGGTCGCCGAATCTAACAAGTACTTTTTCGTTTTCGCATCTAGTGCTCCACGGGTCTCCACACGACAGCCAGTCGTCTGCCGATTCATTTTGCCAGCCGTCAACAAATTTTTGTTTGAACAGTCCGTAGCGATATCTTATGCCGTAGCCGTTTAAGGTATAGCCCATCGTTGCCGCAGAATCCAAAAAACAAGCAGCCAATCTGCCCAATCCGCCATTACCTAAAGCCGCATCTTCTATGTCCTCAAAAATTTTTATGCTTTTGCCAACCGAATTTAAATACTTTTCACACTCATCTAAAAGCCCTGTATTTAAAAGGTTTGATGTTATCATTCTTCCTATTAAAAACTCAGCCGAAAAGTAACATACTGTTTTTTTATCCTTTTTCTTTTTCCATTCAGGCTTTATTTTGGCAAATGCTGCTTTTGATATGGCCTGATAAAGCTCAGTAGTTGTCGCATCTTGTCTGGATACTCCAAAATCGTTTAAAAGGCAGTTATCTACGTTTTTTTCAAATTCACTCATTCTTTTTCCTCCACTCTGCCATAAATTTTCGCCAGTTTATAAATTTTTTCTGCCAGCTTGTCGCCAAGTGCGTCAGGCTTTAATCTCCAACGCCAGTTGCCCCCTAAGGTTGACGGAAAGTTCATTCGTGCTTTGTTATCCAGACCTAAAAAATCCTGCATCTGAAATATAGCAAGCGACGCAACGCTTGCATATCCTGCACGTATTGTTGCCCAAGCAAGTTTTTTATCCGCGTCTTCATTAAGATACTCACGTGCAAAATCTATCTCGGCACTTGCCGGTCTTTTAAAATATCCTGAAAGTGTTTCGTTGTCATGAGTTCCGCCGTACACCACATAGTTATATTCAAAATTATGCGGAAGATTTTTATTATTTGCGCCCGAATCAAAGGCGTATTCTAAAATCTTCATTCCGGGATATCCTGCTTTTAATCTTAATCTCGTTACCGCAGGAGTAACAGCTCCCAAATCCTCTGCAATTATTTTTGTGTCGCCTATCGTTTCACTTATTGCATTTAACAGTTTTATTCCCGGACCTTTTTCCCATGTGCCGCATTTGGCATCTTTAGCATTTTCAGGAACACTGTAATATCTTTGGATTCCTATAAAATGGTCTATTCTGATAACATCGAACATACGGGCAGAAAACTCCATTCTCATTTTCCACCAGGTAAACCCGTTTTGTTCCATTTCATTCCAGTCATAGAGAGGATTTCCCCATTTTTGACCGTCGTCTGAAAATTCATCAGGCGGAACACCTGCAACATTTATCATATTTCCGTTTTTATCAAGTTCAAATTCCTCTTTACCTGACCACACATCAGCACTGTCGGCCGATACATAAATGGGAATGTCTCCGATAATTTTTATACCAGAGCGATTTGCATAATCCTTTAATGCTTTCCATTGTTTAAAGAAATGAAACTGACAGAATTTTATAAAATCTATTTCTTCTTTTAGTTTTTTACAAAGCTCTTGTTTAGCATTTGTTTCGCGCATACGGATTTCATCAGGCCATTGTTGCCAGCTTTTATCACCAAAGTGCTTTTTTATTGCCATAAATTCTGAAAAATCATTAAGCCAGCAATCATTGTTAATGCAAAAGCTTTTATAATCATCACTATCATAATGGTTGCTGTTTTTATATGCCATGCGTAAGATATTAAATCTGAAATCATAGAGCTTTTGATAATCTACACTTTCTTCATCCTCGCCCCAGTCAAACGCCTCGATATCCTCTTTCTTTATAAGACCATCTTGCGCAAGAATTTGCAAGTCAATAAAATACGGATTTCCGGCAAAAGCGGAAAAGCTTTGATAAGGGCTGTCTCCATAGCTTGTAGGTCCAACAGGAAGAACCTGCCAGTAGCTTTGTCCTGATTTTTTTAAAAAATCAACAAACTTATATGCGGCATCTCCTAAAGTTCCAATTCCGTACGGCGACGGAAGGCTGCTTATTGCAAGAAGTATTCCTGCTCCTCTGTTAAACGGTTTTTGTCTTTTCATATTTTCACCATCCGCTTAAGATTTTATTGCACCCTCTGATACACCTTTAACAAAATACTTTTGTAAAAATAAAAACACTATAACCATCGGTATAACTGAAATTAATACCGCAGGAAAAATTAATTCCCACGGGTTTCCGAACTGACCCGATGTCATTTTGGCATAAAACAGCTCTAAAACCAAGGTTTTGCTTTCGGATGTTCCTAATGTTAAATACGGAAGCAAGTAATCGTTCCATATCCACATTCCGTTTAGTATAAGCACCGTAACCGTAATTCCCTTAACCAGCGGAAAAACAATAAAGAAGAATATTCTAAATATGTTTGCTCCGTCAATTAAAGCCGCCTCTTCTACTCCGCGCGGAACAGTTTTAAAAAATCCGCTGTATAAAAATATGCTTAGTGATAAGCCAAAGCCTGCATACATAATAATTAATCCGGCAATGTTTTTAAGTCCGACCGAATCCATTATATTCATAAGCGGATACATAACCGCCTGAAACGGAATAAGCATAGCGGATACAAATATTAAATAAACTGCAGTCGATATTTTTGATTTATATCTGGTAATAACCCACCCGCTCAGAGAAGAAAACAGTACGATTAAAGCAAGTGAGCAAACAGTTATAAGGGTTGTATAGCCTAATGCCTGAGGAAATCTGATGGCACTAAACGCACGCGAAAGATATTTAATTGACCATACTTCGGGCAAGGCAAGCGGATTTCGGACTATTTCAGCTTGACCTTTAAACGAGTTTAAAAGCAAAAAAAGCATTGGCATAAGTGTGTAAGCCGCAATAGCCGTTAAGATAATATATATTATCGTCTTTGCAATTTTTCTTTTTATAAAAAAGCTTCTGTCCACTAATATTCAACCTCTTTTCTGCGTGTTACCGATACCTGAAAAAGCGAAATGACTCCTACAATTACAAAAAAGATAACTGCTTGAGCCTGAGCCGTTCCGTAATCAGGCGGTGTGTTGTCCTGAACGGTACGCAAAATTTGAAGGGCTATAAGCCTTGAATTAAAATTGCCGTTTGTTAAGGCAACGTTTGCATCAAGCAGCTTAAATGAATTGGCAAGTGTTAAAAACAGCACAATTGTTATTGACGGCATTAAAAGCGGCAGGGTAACCGTAAAAAATCTGCGCACAGGTCCTGCTCCGTCAATTTGAGCCGCCTCGTATAAATCCCCCGGAATAGAGTTTAATCCGCTGATGTATATAAGCATCATATATCCGGCATTTTGCCATACAGACATAATCACAAGCGCGAACAATGCCTTTGTAGTATTTTGTGTCATATATCGCAAAAATTCAACATGAAATACACCGTCTGGACTGAATAGAATTTCGGTATATACCACCTGAAAAATAAACTGCCAAACAAAACCCATGGCAAGTGCTCCCAGCATATTTGGCAGAAAAAATATCGTTCGGTATATACCCACTCCTCTTTTTATATTATTCAGCATAAGTGAAAATGCCAGCGCCACAAGATTGATTGCCACAACCGCAACAAGAGTGTATAAAGATGTGTATATAAGCGAATGTATAAATCTTTCATCCGAAAATGCTTTTATATAGTTACCAAAGCCAACAAACGAATTAAAAAACGAACCGCCCGCAAAGTAAGTTCCTCTCCACGAGGTAAACGAATATAGAGTGCCTGTGATAAACGGAACAGCTATAACAAAAACAAAGAGCAGCATCGCCGGCATAATAAGCAGCCAAAACCATTTTTTATAATATTTTTCCAAGAACACTTCCCCCTTGTTATCAGACTGTTTGCAAAATGTCCGCAGCAAAAGTCTACTGCGGACACACTGCACATTAAAGTTACTTCAAATTTTTCATCTGCTTCCATTTGTCAATGGCAAAGCTACTTATTGCCTCGTAATCACTTTCTGACCATATTTCTTTTACAAGATATTTCTCCATAAGTTCTTTACCCACAACTTCACTTGTCCACGTATTCGGCGCACCGTGATAAGGAGCTCCTAACACCTCGCCATCTTCCATATACTCCATAATTGAAACAGACAGAGAGTTTTTAATGTTTATATTTTCATCTGCGTTAAAAGGGATTGCTTCAAATGAATCTACAATATATTTCTGTACATTTTCTGGTTTATAAAGCCATACCAAAAACTGCATTGCTTGCTTTTGTGCCGTATCGGATGCCTTTGCATTTATTGCATAGTAATTAGGAACATAAACAGGTATTGAAGAATTTATTTCTTCTACGCTTTTGCCTGTTTTAATCATATCTTTTGTAAAAGGTAATTTTACGGGAATAAATACCGAGCGTTTAGCAACCTCTTCATTTACCTTGCTGATGTTTGAATATGCCCAGTTTCCCTGCTGTAAAAATAAAGCATTCGAATCGGCATACATTTGTATAGACTGGTCGTATCCGAAATTAGCCTGACTTATCAGGTCGCTTCCTCTTTTGGTTGCGCCCTTTAAGCCTGCTGCATGGTTGCTTACAAAATCAAGGCCCTTAGCATATGCAATAAATGGAGTTTTAAGCTCATCTACCTGTGCCGCTGTTGCATTTTCTGCTGAACGCGAATCGGGAAAAACCGCATTCATAGCCACATTTATCAAGTGGTCGCCATATGTCCATTTTTCTGCTCCCGCAAAAGCAAAAACTCCGTTTAACCTTTGAGCAAGCCCTGTTTTTTGAGCATTAAATGAATACGAATTTCCGTTTAAAGTAACCGGTTGCGTCGCAGAATTGTTAATATACTGTGTTACCGCATCACAAAAAGCTGTAAAATCATCATATGAACATGACTCTAAATCATCTATAACATCTTCTGCGTTTTCTTCGCCAAATAAATCCTTTATCATCTGCATATCAACCATATAGCCATATCCTTCTACGTTAAAAGGAATGCCGTAGCTTGCTTTGCCATCAGTTGACAGCTTCATAGAATCGGGAATTGAATCAACTATCGCCTTAAATTCGGCATCTTCAACGGTAGATAAGTCTAAAACTCTGCCGCCTTCCTTCCATTCAGGAAGCTCTTTTAATCCCTGCATTGAAAAAATGGCAGGCGGATTTTTAGAGTTCATTTGCGTTCTTAAAGGCTCTAGTGCATCCTGACCCGCTCCTACCGAAAAGGGATTGGTCGGTATTCCCGTCTCTTTGGTAAACTCATCGCACATTTCTTTAAACTGTTGTGCGTTTTCTCCCTTTGAATTAAATAAATATAAGGTTTCTTTTGTTTGCGTTTGTGATGTATCGCCGTTATTGCCCGAACAGCCTACAATTACACTGCAGATAATAAAAACGGCTGTAAGCATTGCACTCAGCTTTGTTTTTTTAATCATTGTTCTATCTCCTTTAATGTGATATAAGAATATTCTTCTGATATAAGTATTTACCGAATTTGTTTTATTATTCTCTTGCTTATATAAGTGTATTTTACAATCTTTTACAAATTTAATGCTTTTATATGCTCATTTTACATTTTTTAACATATAATGATTTTAGAATATATTTTATAAAGAGGTGAAAAATATGTGTTGTTTATTTAGAAGAACAAATCGCTGTCAAGGAAACGACGGAAGATATAATTCAGTTTCTCTCTGTCGAAGAACACCAAGAACAAAACGATATTTAGAAAATGATTTAAGCACACTGTCGTCAAACAATAACAATTGCTGCAGCCGATGCGGTTGCTGTCCCTGCTGTTGCGAAATAGCATACAGAAATGACAGATACAATTCTCATTATGATACCTGTCAGGATGACTTTCAAACCTTTTCTCCCGAGTCATTTTGCTCGCCAAATCACGATGATTGTTGCTGATAATTAAGAATTAAAAAGTCATTCTGCCAAAAGCGGAATGACTTTTTTAAAATTATTAGCCTAAAACCCTAAAAAAAGAGCATTTGCACTTGAAAAATTCTGCCAAATGTAATATAATAATTAAATATGATATATTTGGGAGGCTTGTGATGAACGTACCAAACATACTAACAACACTGCGTTTTTTTATGATTCCCTGCTATATAGCGGTTTTTTGCACCGAGGGCGATTATAAACTTTTCAGCGCAATCATCTTTATTTTAGCGAGTGTTACTGATGTTTTAGACGGCTATATTGCCCGAAAATATAATCTTACCACCAAGTGGGGGCAGCTTATGGACCCTCTGGCAGACAAGCTGATGCAGATAACGGTTATTGTATCTATGTTAATTACTGATATGATTCCGCTATGGTTTGTAATTATGGCAGCGGCAAAAGAGTTTATAATGATTTTGGGCGGTATTTTTCTTTACACAAAAAAGACCTATGTTCGCTCTAATATTATTGGAAAGCTCAATACCGTAATGCTGTTTTTGACCTTATGTGTTGTTCTTACCTGCCCGCAGATAAACTCAGTCGTTTTTACAATTATGCTTGCATTAAGCATTGCACTTAGCTTTTTTGCAATGATTACATATACATATTCTTATCTTTTAAAGCAAAAGAAATTTAAAGAATATATACCCGGCAAATCTCAAAAAACCGCATAAAAGGAGATAAATTATGAACAGCTTAACAAACGTTTTTGCCTGGCTGTTAATTATCGTCGGAGCTTTGGTTACCTTTTTGGTAAAGCCTATTCTTTTAAAAAGCAACGAAGCGACCGACGAAGCAAATCAGGAAAAACAAAACAAAATGATTTATATTACAAAAATTATTGGTATGTGGCTGGTTATTATCGGTGCTGCCATGATATTTATTGCAGGAGGCATGTATGGAAGACACTAAAAAAACTCTGAATAAAACCTATAACCCCGCAGACGTTGAAGACCGTCTGTATAAAACTTGGGTTGATAACGGATACTTTACACCCGAAATCGACAAAAACAAAAAACCGTTTACTATTGTTATTCCCCCGCCGAACGTAACCGGTCAGCTTCATATGGGTCACGCACTTGACGAAACCCTGCAGGATATTTTAATCCGCTATAAAAGAATGGCAGGCTTTGCTACTCTTTGGGTTCCGGGTACTGACCACGCAGGAATCGCAACTCAGATTAAGGTTGAAGAATTTTTGCGTAAGGAAGAAGGTCTTACTCGTTACGATTTAGGTCGCGAAAAATTCACCGAACGTGTCTGGGAATGGAAAAAGCTTTATGGTGACCGCATTATAAACCAGCTTAAAAAGCTCGGCAGCTCTTGCGACTGGACGCGTGAACGTTTTACAATGGACGAAACCTTATCTAAGGCTGTTAAAAAGGTATTCGTATCTCTTTACGAAAAAGGTCTTATTTATCAGGGCAACCGCATTATAAACTGGTGCCCAAGCTGTACCACAGCTTTATCAGATGCCGAGGTTGAATACTCTGAGCAGGCAGGTCATTTTTGGCATATTAAATATCCTGTAAAGGACAGCGACGAGTTTGTAATAATTGCAACCACCCGTCCTGAAACCCTGCTTGGTGATACCGCTGTTGCAGTTCATCCAGATGATGAACGTTATACGCATTTAGTAGGAAAAACCTTAATTCTGCCCTTGGTTGGTCGCGAGATTCCGATTGTTGCCGACGAATATGTTGACAAAGAATTTGGTACCGGTGCAGTTAAAATCACACCGGCACACGACCCCAACGACTTTGAGGTTGGTTTAAGACACAACTTAGAGTGCATTAAAGTTTTAAATGACGATGCAACTATTAACCGTTTTGGCGGAAAATACGAAGGTCTTGACCGCTACGAAGCTCGTAAGCAGATGATTGCTGATTTAGATGCCGAAGGCTTACTTTTAAAAATTGAAGACCACACACACAACGTTGGCGGATGCTATCGTTGCGGTACAACTGTTGAGCCGATTACCTCTAAGCAATGGTTTGTAAAAATGCAACCGCTTGCTAAAGAAGCGTTAAGAGTTGTTGAAGACGGAACAATTAAGTTTAGTCCTGAACGTCTTACAAAAACATATACAAACTGGATGGAAAACGTGCACGACTGGTGTATTTCACGTCAGCTCTGGTGGGGTCACCGTATTCCTGCATTTTATTGTGAAGAATGTGGCGAAACAACCGTAACCGAGGACGATATTACAGTATGCCCGAAGTGCGGCGGCAAGGTTCATCAGGACGAGGACGTATTAGATACCTGGTTCTCTTCTGCTCTGTGGCCGTTCTCTACTTTAGGCTGGCCTGAAGAAACCGAAGACTTTAAATATTTCTTCCCGACCGATGTTTTGGTTACAGGATATGATATTATTTTCTTCTGGGTTGCACGTATGATATTCTCATCTATGGAGCATACCGGGAAAGCACCGTTTTCAAACGTACTATTCCATGGCTTAGTGCGTGATGCTCAG
Organism: Clostridia bacterium; assembly: GCA_045595745.1. GTDB lineage: Bacteria > Bacillota > Clostridia > UBA1381 > UBA9506 > RGIG1666. The sequence continues at coordinate 18,357 of JAZOBB010000116.1, forward strand.
GGACGAAAAATGAGTAAATCTTTAGGAAACGGAATTGACCCACTCGAAGTTATCGAACAGTATGGCGCTGATGCTCTGCGCTTCACTTTAGCTACCGGCAACTCACCTGGAAACGATATGCGTTTCTCGACCGAACGTGTTGAAGCAAGCCGTAACTTTGCAAATAAAATATGGAATGCATCACGTTTTGTGCTTATGAATTTAAAAATAGATAAGTTAGAACTGCCTGATGCTTCTGAAATGACATTAGAAGATAAATGGATTTTGGACAAGTATAACGCGTTAGTACGTGAAGTAACCGAAAACCTTGACAAATTTGAGTTAGGTATTGCTGTAGGTAAGCTTTATGACTTTATATGGGACGAGTACTGCGACTGGTACATTGAACTGGTTAAACCGCGTCTTTATGACGAGGAATGTCCGTCAAATCGTGCAGCGCAGCAGGTTTTGGCATATGTACTTTCAAATACATTAAAGCTTTTGCATCCGTTTATGCCGTTTATTACAGAAGAAATATGGCAGCAATTACCGCACGAGGGCGAAAGTATTGTTATTGCAAGCTGGCCTAAGTACGATGATGCACTTTCATTTGCCGATGCATCAAGTGAAATGGAGCTTATTAAATCAGCTCTTAAGGCTGTACGTAATCAGCGCAGCGAAATGAATATTCCGCCGTCAAAACGTGCAAAAGTAATTATTGTAACATCTAAAAAAGATGTATTCGCTCAAGGAACAACCTTCTTTGAAAAGCTTGCAGGTGCATCTGAGGTTGTTATTGCAGACAGCACAGACGACGTTCCGAAAAACGCCGTATCCTGCGTTGTTGAATCGGCTCAGATATTTATGCCGCTTGATGACTTGGTTGACCGCGAAAAAGAACTTGCTCGTTTAAATAAAGAAAAAGAAAATTTAGAGAGCGAAATTAAACGCGTAGAAGGCAAGCTTTCGAATCAGGGCTTTATTGCAAAGGCTCCTGAAAAGGTTGTGGAAGAAGAAAAACGCAAGGGCGAAAAATATAAGCAAATGCTTGAAAAGGTATTAGAAAGCATTAAAAACTATCAATAACAGGAGGTAAAAATTATGGCTGAAAATACAAAAGTTCCGGGTATAGAAAATGCCGAAGATGAAGAAAACAGATTCGTTACTCTGCTAGATGAAGAAGGCAATCCGCACGAGTTTGAGCATATTGACAGCTTTGAGTTTAACGGTGAAATTTACGTTTGCTTAATCGCCGCAGATGACGAAAATGCTGATGAAGTGTTAATCTTTACTCTTAACACAGATGACGAAGGCAACGAAGCTTTAGCTTTAGTTGAAGACGAGGCAGAGCTTGATATGGCATTTGAAGAATTTAAAAAGAGAATGCAGGAAGAATTTGATTTTGAATAGGTTTAACTATAAAAAAACAAGGAGCTGTAGCAAAATGATTTTCATTTTGCTACAGCTCCTTTGGGCTGGACGGAAAATAGCGCAGATTGGACAAACTGAACCCGTAGGGGTTACCCGAAGGCGTACGCGGGTACGCCGAGAGGTGAAGTTTGTTCGAAACACAAGGCATTATAACAAAAGGAATTCGTCAAATGACGAATTCCCACATTAAGTTTTATGTTATTTTGACTTGTTTGATTTAATCAAAAGGCTTAATTATGCGTTTTATTTGCCTTGTGTGGTGTGCGCATTTTGCTACAGCCCCTTGTTTTTATTTATATCTTCTCTTTAACCATATTACCAAACCTGAAATTAAAAGTCCTAACGGAACAACTACAATTAAAACCACAAACCAAGTCCAAAAATGTCCCTGGTTTATTGCTAAAGCCCCACCAGGCATACGTTTAATTCTCACCGATATTCCCGAGTCAGAGCCCTTCATCCAGTTGACTGCATTTAAAAATACATCTTCATTTGCAAAACGTGACTCTAAAATAACTGAGTTAAACATCGACTCTGAGCCGCACACAACCAAATGACCGGTAAAGGTCTTGTTGTCCTCCATAATATAGTTATCGCGGCTTGCTGCAAGCATAATGTTAAACTTGCCAACTCTTGCATCAGGCATTGCCACACCTGCGTCTAAACTCTCTATATTTGTCTCTGTTGCCTCTTGAGTCGTGGTCAGTACTTCTTTGACTGTTACACTCTGTGGAACCTCAGGAGCAATTTCTAAACTGTTAGAAAACAATGAAACAACGTATCTGCTTTCTTCTTTAACAGGCTTTACGATGTCGTGGTCTGTAAACTGAAGTATTGAATACGGAGTACCTGTTATCTGCTGCTTTAGGTCAACAACTATGTTGTTGCTGCGGATAATACCCCAGTCAGCTTGTAAATAGCTTTCTAAACGTTCAAGCTTTGTTTCTATCAGCGGGTCAAAGGCTATCATAACATTTCCGCCGCGGTCTAAATATGCATCAAGCTTTTCTATTTCCTCTGCCGAAAAATCATTCTGTGGTGCATTAATTATAACCAGAGAATTTTTATCTGAAGGAAAATCCTGAGTTAAGGTATCAAGCGTTGCGATTTTATATGCATCTGTTTCGAGCACCGTTTGGGTAGAGCTTGCTTTTTCCTCTCCGTGACCACTTGTAAACGTGATTTCTGATAACGACATTCCGTCTACAAAATTCACGAGCTTTGATGTTACAGAACGTTCGATATTGCTATACCTATCTGTCGTGACAAAGTTCAATGAACTTACAAACTCTGATTTTTTTTCATCCTTCAACACCAGTGAACCAACATCAAATTTTTCCATCTCAATATCATCCCGATACGCAGCATATGCAGATGGGTCTTTTATAACATTAATTTCGCTGACCGAAAGTTTTGAACTGTGTTGCATGTATTTATCAAGCACATTCTTAGCCATACTAACCTTTTCGTACTCTTTTCCATTTGTAAACATTATTATTTCGACATCACTCTCAAGCTTGTCTAAAAGCTCTTTTGTAGTGTCTGTCAGTTCATAAATGCCATCCTCGGTAAAGTCGATTTCCAAAGAAAATCTGTCATTTAAAGTTACTAAAAACAGCATTTAAAAGAAGTGTTATAATGATTGCTCCCACTATAATAACA
>JAZOBB010000117.1:0-4281 GCA_045595745.1 Clostridia bacterium
AGCAGCTGTAATAGCTGCCAAGAGCTTAATTCCCTTTCTCATTAAATTACACCCACTTTTCATATAGATTTAAATTTTAGGCTAGACCTATTAATCTCTAGTCAGATATATTATAACTAATTTTTTCCGCATTGTCAACAACATTTATTTAATATTTTTAAAAAATGTTATTTTCAACAAAATACACAAACTTCACCGTGCCGCTTTGTGCATTTTAACAGATTAAAAGAGCGCAGAATTTGTCAAAAATCCCGATTCTGCGCCCTTTAAGCCATATTAAGCTTTGCTGTTTAATTACTGATTTGTTCAGCACTAACTGCAGTTTGCGAAATAAATCCGCCGGCTGCCGAAATCTCTTCCGTCACCGATTTTTCGCGGAAAGTAAAGTTCAAAACTTCATCCACACTGCTTACAGAAATAACATCTATTCCTTCAATATGAAGAATATCTCTGTCATTTTCCCGCGGGATAAAAACTCTTTTTACCCCCGCTTCTTTTGCCGCGCGCACTTTTTCTACAACACCGCCAACAGGCTTTACCGCACCTTGTATAGATATTTCTCCCGTCATGGCAAGTTCTGCGGGAACCGCTTTTTCGAAAATCGCGGAATACACCGCTGTAAAAATTGCAATTCCTGCTGATGGACCATCAACCGGCATTCCGCCCGGAAAATTAACGTGAATATTATACCTCGAAGTATCTATCGCAAATCTCTGATTTAAAAGTGTTACCATATTTTCTACAGACGCACGCGCAGAGCTACTTTTAATCAGCTTTTGCCCTCTTCCCTCCAGCTCTTCCCGCTCTACAATTCCCGTAACCGTAATTTTTCCTTTTCCTATCTCGCAAACCGATGCCCTTGCCTCTACCTCCATAACAAGACCCTGCCGTGCACCGCTTACCGCTAATCCGTTTACCAGACCTATCTGTGCGATATCTGATACTTTTTTATCAAGTCTTGGGGTGTATCTGCCAAACTCAAGCACCCACTCGACATCAGATTTTTCTATCATATGTCTGTCCTCGAGCAATGCCGCCGAGCCAGCAATCTGAACTATATTTACTGCATCGCGACCGTTTTGAGCATAATCTGCAATCATCGAAAGAGCGGTACCTTTAATTTTAAATGCACCTTTTTGAGCTGCACCAAAAGCAATTTTTGTTACCTCATCACGTGTTAAAGGTCTAAAAAATATTTCTACGCATCTCGAACGTATTGCAGGAGGTATTTCCTCAGGACTACGTGTAGTCGCGCCAATTAATCGAAAATCTGCCGGCAGCCCCATCTGAAAAATCTCATGCACATGGGGCGGAATGTCGCGATTACCCGATGAATAATATGCAGATTCTAAAAAGACCTTCCTGTCCTCTAACACTTTTAAAAGTTTATTCATCTGTATGGGATGCAGTTCGCCGATTTCATCTATAAACAACACCCCTCCGTGTGCTTTTGTTACCGCACCGGGTTTAGGCTGCGGAACTCCTGCCGGTCCGTATGCTCCCGCTCCCTGATATATCGGGTCATGTACCGAGCCAATTAGCGGATCTGCAATCGCTCGTTCATCAAAACGAATTGTCGTAGCATCCATTTCAACAAATTTAGCTCCGCTTTCAAACGGCGAACGCATTGACTTTATCGCCTCTTTAAGCACCACTCGAGCTGCTGCCGTCTTGCCCACTCCAGGAGGACCGTAAATTAAAACGTGCTGAGGATTCGGCCCGCACAGAGCTGCCTTTAAAGCCTTTAAGCCTTCCTCCTGACCTATTATATCGGTCAGCTCTTTTGGTCGCGTTTTTTCGGCTAAAGGCATAGTCAAAGATATTCTTCTTAGTCTGTGTAATTTTTCAAGCTCACGTTCTGAATCCTTTTCTAAACTGCATTTACCGCTTTTGCGCGAACGAAGCAGGCTTAAAAAATACATTCCCATTACCATTGTGAAAAAAAATTGTATCCATAACATAGCATTCTGCAGCATTGGCTTTAACATACCTCGCTTTTCTTTAATTTAGTCATATAGCAAATTTGTTCTGCAATTTCCTGCATTTTTATTATGGACAATATATTTACAATTATCCTTTTTAAATAATATTCTGCTACGGCTTGTATTTGTTCATAAAAAATTCATTGAATTTTTTGTCGACCTGTTATATAATAGGAAGAGATAAAACAAAGGAAAGTTGGTAATACTATTATGGAAAAAAATAATGCACAAGCATGCCATATGACAAGCATAGGTGGTCAGGCGGTTATTGAGGGCGTTATGATGCGAGGTCCTAAAGATATCGCCATAGCCGTCCGCAAGCCTGACGGCGAAATTGAAATTGACAAAAAGCCGGTATCTTCTTTGCTTTTAAAGCATAAATGGCTTAAACTACCTATTATAAGAGGAGTTGTTTCGTTTATTGAATCTCTTATCACCGGAACAAAAGCACTTATGTGGTCTGCCTCTTTTTATGACCTTGATGAAGAAGAGGATAAAAAGAAAAAAGAAGAAATGAGCGAAGAGGAACGCAAAAAGCTTGAAGAAAAAGAAAACAGAGCATTAAATATTGCAATTTATTCGTCTGTTGCTCTGGCTTTGGTTTTAGGAGTCGGAATATTTATGCTTTTGCCGACTGTTTTAGTTGGATTTATTAAAGACCTTATTCCGTGGGGCTTTTTAGCAACTCTTTTAGAGGGAGTTGTAAGAATCGCAATTTTTATAGTTTACATTGCTTTAGTATCTAATATGAAGGATATTAAACGAGTATTTGAATATCATGGCGCAGAACACAAAACTATTTTCTGTTACGAAAGCGGTGCAGAGCTTACTGTAGAAAACGCACGCAAATTTTCGCGATTGCATCCAAGATGCGGAACAAGCTTCCTTTTAATTGTAATGGTAATAAGTATTATTCTGTTTTCGTTTATTTCGTGGAGCAATCCGTGGCAAAGAATTTTAATTAGATTAGCACTTCTTCCGGTTGTAGCAGGTGTATCTTACGAGGTTATAAAATTTGCAGGACGAAGCAAAAGCAGATTTATGCAAATTGTAAGCAAGCCGGGAATGTGGCTTCAGAAGCTTACTACACGCGAGCCAGATGACAGTCAGCTCGAGGTTGCAATTGCATCGCTTAAAAGTGTTCTGACCGGGAACAAAGAGGACGACAAATGGTAAACAGCTATCAGGCACTTCTGTCAGAAGGTACAGAAGTGCTTTTAAATCATTCAGATACCGCAAGGTTAGATGCCGAGGTATTACTTGCACATATAATAAGGAAAGAACGCGTTTGGTTTGCTATTCACGCAAAGGATAAGCCCGATGACGAAACTGTTTTAGAGTTTCGCGACCTTTTAAAACGCAGATGCTCAGGCGAACCTGTGGCATATATTACAGGCACTCGTGAATTTATGGGGTTATCTTTCAACGTAAGAGACGGAATACTCATTCCACGCCCCGATACCGAAACACTGGTTGAGGCTGTATTGAAAGAAAAACTGCCCAAAAATGCTAGAATTATTGATTTATGCACAGGTAGTGGCGCGATTGCTGTAAGCCTCGCTCATTACATTTCTGATGCATCTGTATGCGCAGTCGACATTTCTGATATCTGCATTAAAACAGCAACAGAAAACGCAGAAAAAAACGGTGTTTTAAACCGGGTACAATTTAAGCAGGCTGATGTTTTATCTGACGAATTAAATTTTGATAAGGTTGATATTTTAGTCTCGAATCCTCCTTATATCGAGAGCAGTATGCTTGCTGATTTAATGAAAGATGTAAGGGATTTTGAACCCACCCTTGCCTTAGATGGCGGCAACGATGGATTGATTTTTTATCGCAGAATTGTCTCTCTTTTGCCAAACTTACTTAAATCAGGCGGGCTGGTCGCTTTCGAGGTTGGGCATAATCAAGCTGACAGTGTGAGTGAAATTTTAAAGGTTCACGGCTGTACAAACATTAAAACAGTTTGCGATTTGGCAGGAATTAAACGAGTTGTTATGGCTCGAAGATAAAAAAGGAGCTGTAGTAAAATGCGCACACCACACAAGGCAAATAAAAACACATAACTAAGCCTTTTGATTAAATCAAACAAGTCAAAATAACATAAAACTTAATGTGGGAATTCGTCAAATGACGAATTCCTTTTGTTATAATACCTTGTGTTTCGAACAAACTTCACCTCTCGCGCGTCAAAACACGTCTGCCCTGTTCAGATTTTCTTTACAAAAAAGAAAATCGTTCACGTAAGCAGTCGGTTTCTCCTTTTCATTCAAAGGCAAGTGCCTTTGAATGATGA
>JAZOBB010000118.1:0-7900 GCA_045595745.1 Clostridia bacterium
CATAAAAGAGCTTGCAGTAAAACTTTCGGGCATAAGCTTTGGCTGTGCGCTGCGTGATGATTATTTTTATCACAACGAGAATCCCAGAATTTTCGAGGCGATGACCTTTCCCGTTGATTATGACCGCACAGCGACAGATGCCAAAGATTCTGAGTTTGACATTCAGGCAGGAAACCGTTGGGCAGACCCGGGGGTTATTTGCGAAAGAATAGGTGCAAGCCCGTATCAGCCGTTTCCTGCGATTTTGCTCAGTAACTATAAAACAAAATGTGGACTTGTTCACGGTAGTTTAAGTCAGAAAACCTTTTTCCATAACTATCTGGTAAAACACGAAACTGATGCAGTTACACTTGATATTTTTTCTTCATTTAAAGCAACTGCGTTTTTAAAAGCAGAACCCGGAAGAATTTTAACAGACGAATGGTATTTAGGCAGAACTGACGAGGCAGATGATATTGAAAAAATCTTTGCAAAGTATGCTGATGTTTTGCGTAAAAAGTTGCCTGTCGGATACGGCAGAACATCTATAAACCGTGATAATATGGTTTGGGGAACGTGGAATGACGGTATACGCCGGGATGTTTGTGAAGAGCTTGTACTGCGTGAGACAAAATATTTAAAAGAGAATTTCCCAACTGTAAGATGGATTCAGTTAGATGACGGCTATGCAGTATATAATAAGGTAGCGCACGGCTTGGGTGTAGTATATGAGGGTGAAGAGGGAATTGATAAAACTAAATTCCCAAATGGTTTAAGACATATGACAGACGAAATAAGAAAAATCGGTCTGCGCCCTGCAATTTGGATTGGCGGCTTTTGTCCTTGTGAAACGAAAATATATAAAGAAAAGCCTGAATGGTTTATAGATTACAGCTTTCGTGTGCCTTCTACTGCTCCGTTAGATGTAAGTCAGCCAGAGGTAAGAGAGTATATGCGCCACGCCGTTGGAGTGTTATGTGAAAAATATGGATTTGAGGCGGTTAAACACGACTTCTGGAGCTATGCTTTTGAAGACAGTCACGATTTGTATAAAAACAAAGACAAGTCAGGATACGAAAACAGAACATGGTGGCTTAAAGAGATTCGTAATGTAATCCCGAAAGACGGATATTTACAAACCGGCTGCGATATCGTAATGGGTAATCCGTTCTTGGGCGAATATTTTACCAACTACCGTTACGGAATAGATATCGGCAGCGGAAACTGGGATTATGTTAAAACCAATTATCTTTGGGGTGCGGCTTGTTTTGCAACGCATACGGGTGATCTGTTTGTGCCGAACAGTGACTCGGTAGGACTTTTGCCCGGTCTTAACGAAACAGAAGCAATGTTTTGCATTAACTATTGCTTGGTCACGCACTCTATGGTTGAAATTGCAGGCCTTTTGAGTTTGGCAAATAACCCCGAAAGACTTAAAATTTTAAAGAAAGCAGTTTGTAACCCGAACAATGGTCAGGATATTTATTTTGTTGGCTACGATTACAGACTTCCTTATTATTGTGTGCCGAACATAATATACTTTAAAACTCCGCATTTTTCAAAGGTTGAAAACAGTGATATTATGCCGATAAGAACGGTGGGTATATTTAATGTCTACGAAGAAACAAAATCATTTAGCTTTACAGTTGAAGATTTGGGTCTTTCAAAAGGCGAATATGTGCTTACAGATGTCTGGAGCGGTAAGCAATACGAATTTAATGGCGAGTTTAAAACAGAAATAGAAGCGCACGGAAGCCGTATGCTTGCAGTAAGTAAAAAAGAAGATATACAGCTTTATGATGCAAATATAAGAATCAATAGTGCTAAAATGGAAAATGGATCAATGCTTTTAGAAGCAGATTATGCGGTTAAAAATGCGGAATTAAGCTTCAATAAAGAGGTAAAAAGCATTTATGTTTGCGAAAATAAAGTTGAATTTAAAAAGGAAAATAATAATGTTTGCTTTGATGTAGATAAAGCAGGAACGATAAAGGTTGAATTTTAAAAGGAGGATTATAAATATGGCTATTACATCAGATTGGCACATACATACGCGTCATAGCTGTGACAGTGCGTGTATGGATTTTGAAACGTTGGTAAAAAGTGCAAAGGAGTGCGGCATAACAGATTTTGGAGTAAGTGACCACTATCATACCAGACTTCAGGAGCAAGATATCGCAAACGGTCGCAAAGAATTTGAAAAAACAATCGAGGCACATCCTGAACTTAAAGGACATTTTCATTTCGGAATAGAGGCAACTATTATATCTGAATGGGAAATAGATAAAATATTAAAAGGTGATTATATAGGAATAAAAGAAGCTCCGACCTATGGCGTCAGAATAGGCGGTCCTAAAAATGCTCCTGTTACTTTAGATTTTGACGATGAGTTTATAGAAAAATATGGACTTGAGTACGTAGTTTCGGGTGTTCATTGGCCGATGTATTGCGATACAGACAGAGATAGTCTGCTTAAGGAATATCACCGTCAGTATATGTTTGCGGCAACTCATCCTTATACTACAATACTTGCCCATTATATGTGGTATGATTCGGGTCTGTTTACAAACTTATGGGAAATAAAAGATGCAAAAAATCCATTTATAGACTTTTCTACTGTTCCTGTATCTATGCTTGATGAATTAAAAGCAGCACTTTTAGAGTATAACACAGCATTTGAGCTTAATCTTGGCGGAATTGTTCTTGCGCCTAAGCTTCCCGATAGCTTTAAGGATGAATATTTAGGCTGGGTAGCTGACCTTCAGAGAAGCGGTGTAGTGCTGGCAAGTGGTAGTGATAGTCATGCACCTGCTCTTTGCAAAAGTGATTATGAACAATCAGAAAAAATGTTTAAGCATTACGGGATAGACACATCAAAATTTTTCTGTTTATAGAATAATAAATATAAGGGACTGTAGTTTTTAAACTGCAGCCCTTTATATTTTATAAATAAATTTGTAGACATTTATTTTTTTTTGTGATACAATATTTTTATATTTGTTTCACTTACATTTTATTAAGGAGATTTAACGATGAATAAATACAAAAATTTTGACAACTATCTTAAAGAGTTTCCGACAGAGGATGGATATTTCGGCGAATTTGGCGGAGCCTATGTTGCTCCTGAGCTTGAGCCTGCGTTTCGCGAGGCTAACGATGCGTATGAAGCGATTTGCCATTCTGCGCAGTTTATTAACGAGCTTCGCCGTATAAGAAAAGAATTTCAGGGCAGACCCACACCGGTTTATCATTGTGAAAGACTTTCTAAAATATTCGGCAATTGCCAGATTTATTTAAAAAGAGAAGATTTAAACCATACCGGGGCACACAAGCTTAATCATTGTATGGGCGAAGGTCTTTTGGCAAAATATATGGGCAAGAAAAAACTGATTGCCGAAACAGGTGCTGGTCAGCACGGTGTAGCTTTAGCTACCGCGGCGGCTTACTTTGGATTAGAATGCGATATATATATGGGCGAGGTTGATATAGAAAAACAGCATCCGAACGTAATACGTATGAAAATGCTCGGCGCAAATGTTATTCCCGTAAGCGCAGGACTTAAAACTCTTAAAGAGGCAGTAGATGCAGCGTTTGACGCATATCTTAAAGAATATGAAAATGCTATTTACTGCATAGGTTCTGTTTTAGGGCCGCATCCTTTCCCGAAAATGGTAAGAGATTTTCAGACTGTTATCGGCATAGAAGCAAGAGAACAGTTCTTGGATATGACAGGAATTATGCCTGATGCAGTTTGTGCTTGTGTTGGCGGTGGTTCAAATTCAATCGGTATGTTTTTGCCGTTTGTGTCTGACCCGGTTGAAATTTATGGTGTAGAGCCTTTAGGTCGCGGCGACAAGGTTGGCGACCATGCCGCAACAATGAAATTCGGAACAAAAGGAAGACTTCACGGATTTGACAGCTATGTTCTTCAGGATGACGCAGGTGAGCCACTTCCTGTTTATTCAATCGCAAGCGGCTTAGACTATCCTGGTGTTGGTCCTGAACATGCATATTTAAGAGATGCTGAGAGAGTTCATTACGAAACAGTATCTGATGAAGAGGCAATGGAGGCATTTTTCCTCTTATCAAGATATGAGGGTATCATTCCTGCAATCGAAAGTGCACATGCAGTTGCGTATGCAATAAGATATGCAAAGGAACACAAATCGGGTTCAATACTTACTTGTCTTTCGGGCAGAGGCGATAAAGACATTGATTATGTATATGAAAAATATGGCTGCGGTGAGCAGTTTAAGTTGGATTATGAGGTATAAACAAAATCAAACAAAGCAAATTACCAAATAAAAACATATTAATTAAAACTAAAATTTTCTTGTTTATTCTTTGATTTTTTTTGAAAATCTTTATATTGAACATTAATAAAAAGTACAGAAATGCGATGGTTGAGCGGAAAGATTGCATTTCTGTACTTTTTTTTGTTTTTTTAAAACAATAGTTGACATTTATCGGCTTAAGATGTATAATTATATTATGATAAAAAGGAGGTATCGTTATGATAAAGCTAATCGTTTGTGACTTAGACGGTACCTTACTCCCCGCGGGTGAAAAAAAGCTCAGCGAAAAAGTGTTTAAAACACTTAATCTGCTTAAAAATAAAAATGTTGCTTTCTGTGTTGCCAGCGGCAGAAGTTATCACGAATTAAAAAGGCTTTTTGCCGATAGTCCCACAGATATTTATTTTATCGCATCAGACGGAGCACTTGCAGTTTATAAAGAAGAAACTTTGTTTGAAAACACAATTTCTTCTTCGGCTAAAAGTATGCTGATTTCATCAGCTCGCTCACAGGGACTTCCGGGAGTTATGTTCAGCTCAAAATATCTTTCTTATTATGTATGCAGCTGTCCTAAATTTTCGGATTATGTACATAAAAATCTTAACTATCACGTGCTCAGAGTTTCGCGGGCGCAAGAGATGGAAGAGCCGGTGCATAAGGTGTCCTTTTACCGCAAGCATAAGCTCACTCTGTCGGCTGATTTAAACAGACAGCTAACCGAGGTATATGATGGTGGAAAATGGCAGGATTTTGTGCCAAACGGCACAGACAAGGCTGTTGCCATAAGCCAATTGCAAAATTTACTTGGTATATCCGCAGCCGAAACAGCAGTTTTTGGCGACAATACAAACGATGTTAATATGCTTTTATCCACACCAAATTCATATGCTGTGGCAGGGGCTAACCCCGAAGCGATAAAGGCAGGCAGACATCAAACGGAAAACATTTTAAAAACTATTGAAGAAATAATACTGAATAAATAATTGAAAGGTGTGATAATATGGCTCGTTCAGATGAATTTCGTATCGAAAAAAGAGAGCGTATTACAAAATTGGTGGACGGACTGTTTCTTTCTGAACCTCGTATCGAGGCAGACCGTGCAGTACTTTTAACTGAATCCTATCGTGCTACTGAGGGTGAACCGATTATAAAGCGCAGAGCTAAAGCATTTGCGCATATTCTTGAGAATATGCCCATAACAATCAGACCTTATGAGCTTATTGTCGGAAGTGCAACAGTTGCATCGCGTAGCTGTCAGGTTTTCCCTGAGTTCTCTTTTGAATGGTTAGAGGCTGAGTTTGATACCATATCAACTCGTTCAGCTGACCCGTTCCAGATTTCTGAAGAAACCAAAAAGACTCTTCACGAAGTTTATAAATACTGGAAAGACAAAACCTCAAGCGACCTTGCCACATCCTATATGGATCCGGCGGCTCTTTTAGCTATCGAACATAACATATTTACCGTTGGTAACTATTTTTATAATGGTGTAGGTCACGTAACAGTTGACTACGGCAAGATTTTACGTGCGGGCTTTAACGGCGTTATAAAAGAGGCTGAAGCAGCACTTGCTAAATGTAAAATTTCTGATGCTGACTATATTAAAAAGCACGAATTTTTAGAGTCTGTAATTATTACATCAAAGGCTGTTATTACATATGCTGCAAGATATGCACAGCAGGCTTTAAAAGAAGCAGAGGCTTGCACAGATAAAACCAGAAAGCAAGAGCTTTTAATGATTGCTCAGAACTGTGTAAATGTTCCTGCTAACGGCGCAAAAACATTCTATGAAGCTTGTCAGTCATTCTGGTTTGTTCAGATGCTTCTGCAGATAGAATCAAGCGGCCACTCAATCTCTCCGGGACGTTTTGACCAGTATATGTATCCGTATTACAAGGCGGATATCGATAGCGGAAAAATCACCCGCGAAGATGCACAGGAGTACATCGACTGCTTATGGGTTAAGTTAAACGATATGAGTAAAGCCCGCGACGAAGCATCGGCAAAGGGCTTTGCAGGATACAGTATGTTCCAGAACTTAATTGCCGGTGGTCAGACAAGCGAGGGTATTGACGCAACTAACGACCTTTCTTATATGACAATCGAGGCAAGTATGCACGTAATGCTTCCTCAGCCGTCGCTTTCAGTTCGTATCTGGAACGGAACACCGCACGACTTTATGATTAAAGCAGCAGAGCTTACCGCAACAGGTATTGGTCTTCCTGCTTATTATAACGACGAGGTTATCATTCCGGCACTCACAAGTCGTGGTCTTGCAATCGCAGATGCTCGTGATTACAACATTATCGGTTGTGTTGAACCGCAAAAATCAGGTAAAACTGACGGTTGGCACGATGCGGCATTCTTTAATATGTGCCGTCCTTTAGAACTGGTATTTTCAAACGGGATGGACAAGGGTGTTCAGGTTGGTCTTAAAACCGGCGATGTAGCCGAAATGAAAACCTTTGATGAATTTTATGATGCTTATAAAAAGCAGATGGATTATGCAATCGGTCTGATGGTTAATGCAGACAATGCTATTGATATGGCGCATGCAGAACGTTGCCCGTTGCCTTTTGAATCTTCGATGATTGAAGATTGTATCGGCAGAGGTAAATCTGCACAAGAGGGTGGCGCAGTTTATAACTTTACAGGTCCTCAGGGCTTTGGTATCGCTAATATGGCAGACTCACTTTATGCAATTAAAAAGCTTGTGTTTGATGAGAAAAAGTTTACATTAGCAGAACTTAAAGAGGCCTTGGCAAACAACTACGGCAAAGGCGGCACAGAAGAAGATACAGCAGTTATTGCAGAAAATGTTGTTCGTGAGCTTGTAAAACAGGGTGTAGAGCTTGATGATGCAAAAATTGCTGACATTTGCCGTATGATTCAAAACGGTGCAAAATTAGGTGATGCATCAAAGCATGAGGCAATTCACGAAATGATTGAGGCGGTTCCGAAATTCGGTAACGACCTTCCTGAAGTTGATGCTTTTGCAAGAGATGTAGCTTATACATATACAAAACCGCTTGAGCAGTACACAAATCCACGTGGCGGTCAGTTCCATGCAGGACTTTATCCGGTTTCGGCAAACGTACCGCTTGGTGCTCAGACTGGTGCAACTCCTGACGGAAGATATGCATACACTCCTGTTGCAGACGGTGTTTCTCCGTCAGCGGGACGTGACGTAAGTGGTCCTACTGCAGCAGCAAACTCGGTATCAAGACTTGACCACTTTATCGCGTCAAACGGAACTCTGTTTAATATGAAATTCCATCCGTCAGCGTTAAAAGGCCGTGCTGGCTTAGAAAACTTTACTGCTCTTATCCGTTCATTCTTTGACCAGAAGGGCAGTCACATTCAGTTTAATGTTGTCAGCAGAGAAACCCTGCGTGATGCACAGGCACATCCTGAAAACTATAAGACCTTAGTTGTTCGTGTTGCCGGCTACAGTGCGTTGTTCACCACATTGTCACGTTCGCTGCAGGATGACATTATAAACAGAACGGAGCAATCCGGATTTTAAACGAGGTGGATGACAATATGGATTTGAGTTATTTAAAAACTCAAGGCAGAATATTCGATATACAGAAATATTCCATTCACGACGGACCGGGAATCAGAAC
>JAZOBB010000119.1:0-39318 GCA_045595745.1 Clostridia bacterium
CATATCGAGCGAACCGTAGTTTACGGCGGCGTCTGTTCCGGGTGCTGTGTAGCCTACATCTTTTTGATGATTGTGCCGCTCAATTATTTCAAGACCGGCACTTTCAGCTGCCTGATAAACCGTAGATGCAAGCTGACACACACCGCCGCCATAGTCTTCTTTTTTTTCTCCGTCTATTATTGCGGCAGCAGGCAAATATCCGCGCTCGGCAGAACGCTTGCCTACAATTTTGTTAAACGAAAAAACTTCACCCGGAGCTAAGATATAGGCATTAATACTTTGTGCCGCAAGACGAATATTTTTAAGTCGGTTTTCGCTTTTGTCTAAAAGAGTAGTTACGGCTCTTGAAATTCGTGTGCGTTCGGCAGGCGTTGCTGTCGGTTCAGATGTAGGCTCAAAGGTCGGCTCAGGTGTTAAATCAGGAGCGGCAGAGGGAGTAAAGGATTCTTTAGCAGTCGCAGAAGGAATTGGCTCGCTCTTTTTTTCGCTGCAGCCGGATAACATAAAAACAATGGTAATTATAAAAATAGCAAAATTCATTTTGATCACCTTTTAAAAAAATAGTTATTTTTATTATGCTTTTTAAAATTAAAAACAAACTATGAAAAATATAGATAAAATTTTATATAAAGGTATTTTCAAAATTAAAAAAATTTGTTATACTATAAAATAAAAAATATTTAATACTCGGAGGAAATTATGGAAAGAGAAAAGAAAATAAGCGAATCTATCATTGATATGGTAGAGCTTGTGCTGCCAAATGATGTTAATTTACTTAACAACTTAAAAGGCGGAACACTAATGCACTGGATAGATATTGCGGCGGCACTTACTGCGTCTAAACATTCTAATCATATAGTGGCAACTGTTGCAATGGACAGCCTTGATTTTAAGCATCCCATAAAGCTTGGCGAAATGGTAAGACTGGTTGCAACTATGGTATCTGTGGGGAATACCTCAATGAAAATTAAAGTAGAGGTATGGGCAGAAAACTTGCAAACAGGTTCGGTTATAATGACAAATGAAGCAAATCTTATTTTTGTCGCCTTAGATGATAATGGAAAGCCGGTAAGAGTTCCACGATTGATAGAAGGCTAAATAAAAAGAGATGTAAAAAAAGTCCAGACCGCGCAAAGCAGGTAAAGCCAAGCAGAAAGTAGTGTAAAATTATATTATTTTCTGTATGTAGAAATTTGCAAAGCAAATTTCTTTAAAAATGCTTTGCGCTACGAACAAACTTCGCCTCTCGGCATATAAACATATGCCTTCGGGTAACCCCAAGCAAAGCTTGGGCTCAGTTTGTTCATTCTGAATCTTTTTTTCCTATCCCTAAAATAAAAAGGGATGTAAAAAAGTCCAGAACGAAAAAAGACAAATAAATAAGAAAAGACGCAAAAAAACGCCCACTTTCGTGGGCGTTTTATGTGTTGCATAAATTAATTATTTACCAGCAACGATGTCTTTTAAAGCTTTACCAGCTTTAAATGCCGGAACAGTAGTAGCCGGGATTTTGATAACAGCTTTTGTCTGCGGGTTTTTACCGGTTCTTGCAGCACGTTTTCTAGCCTCGAAAGTACCGAAACCTACTAACTGGATTTTGTCACCTTTCTTAAGAGCGTCACCTACAACGTCAACGAAAGCGCCAAGAACTTTTTCAGCGTCTTTCTTGGTTACGTCAGCTTTTTCAGCTAACAGTGCAACTAATTCTGTCTTATTCATCACAATTCCTCCTATGTTTTAATTAAAATATTTCTTTATATAGCTGTTGCTATAACTAGACTAAATATTTTTTGCCTTGTCCCACAAGGCTGTTTGTTCATCAAGTGACATATCCGAAAGTTCTTTGCCACAATTTTTAGCAAGAGTTTCAACCTTTTCAAAACGGTCAATAAATTTTTCGGTTGCTTTTTTAAGAGCAGTTTCTGCTTTTATGTTTGTAAACCGCGCAACACTTACTGCGGCAAAAAGTAAATCGCCAAGCTCTTCTTCTATATGCTCAGTATTTCCTGATTCAACAGCCTGAGTAAGTTCTAAGGTTTCTTCATTAACCTTTTCTAAAACTCCGTTCACATCATTCCAATCAAATCCTGCTTTGGCCGCCTTTGATGAAACCTTTTGAGCTCTCATTAAAGCCGGAAGATAACCGCAAACGTCTTTCATTCCCTGAGTAATGCCCAAAATGCCCTTCTCTTTAATTTTATTTTTTTCCCACGTAGCTAACACCTCTTCGGGGGTGTCGGCCTTGTCGGTACCAAAAATGTGGGTGTGACGCGATATCATTTTGTTACAAACGTGATTTAGCACATCACCGATTGTAAAGGTATTTTCAGATTCGCCGATTTGCGAATGAAATACGACCTGTAATAAAACGTCACCCAGTTCATCGGCAAAGGCATTTTTATCTCCGCTGTCTAAGGCTTCGATTGCCTCATATGCCTCTTCAACAAGATTCATTTTGACTGATTCGTGGGTCTGAACTTTGTCCCAAGGACAACCATTCTCACCACGCAACACTTTTATTATACCAATTAAATCCTCAAATGTATAGTATTTTTTTCCTATGTTCATAAATTTTTCACCTATTTCCTAAAAAAATCAGTTTTTTTTAGTCATTTTGCCGAAAAAAATGGCATTTTTGCTAGTTTTTTACGGAAAAATCACACTATTCGCGTTTTGTAATTGTTAAAATATCGTCCTTTTTAACCGCTTTTAAAAGCCAAATCGAGGCAAAATAAATGAGTGCGCCAACAAAAATTGCGGCAAAAAGTGAAATTGTAACCTTAAGTTGCGCATCAGATGCAAGCGGTGTTATCGGAGCAGTCTGAGGTAAAAAACCAAATGACTTGCTTAAAGCGGGTGCTCCGACTAAAGAGCTTATGCCCTGATAAGAAAAATATGCGCTAATCATCATTAAAATAACAGATATTAAAGGCTTTACTAAATTGTTCATCAAGCCAAATTGCGGTTTTATAATTTTAGTTATTGCAAAAAGATTGAGTGCGGCAATGGTTAAATAGCATATGACAGTAGAAATCGGTGCACCACCTATGTTTATGCCCGGTACGGCAAGTATGAAAAATCCGGATACGATTTTTACGATTGCGCCGATTCCCATATTAATTACGGGAATCATAACATGCCCCGATGCCTGAAGAATTGCCGTGCTAACAGATACCAAGCACACAAAAATTACTGCCCAACCTAAAATTAAAAGCATACTTTGAGCTCGTGCGTTGTTATAAACAACTGCTAAAACCGGCTCTGATAAAAGTGAAAGTCCGGCAGCGCAGGGCAGGGCAAACAGGGTGGTAAGCCTTATAGAAATTTCGGTAAAACGTCGTACCTTGTTCATAGCCTTTAGGGCAAATGCACCCGAAATTGCCGGCACTAAGCACATTGAAAGTGCTGTAACGATAGTAAGCGGAAGATTAAACATCGGAACAGCATAGCCTGAATATGCACCATAAAGTATCTCGGTTGCTTTGGTGCTTAAAGCCTCTCCGATTGTGCAGTCGGCTGCAGTAAGTCCGAAATAGTCAATCAAAGCTGTATACATTTCGGCAGAAACAATAATGCTTCCTAAACGCTTGCGAATCATAAAAAGGTCGATAAGATTCGTAAGTGACGATACTGCTGCCCCAAAGGTGATGGGTATTGCAATGGCTGCAAGCTGTAGTATAATCTTACGCATAGAACGCACCGGCTGTGCCTTTGGAAGAGTGGCCGCCTGGATTCGTTTTTTATCAATAATATATACAATAAAAATAGTAATACAGCCTAAAAAAGAACCTGCTGTTACACCCAAAACCGCACCGGCTGCCGAATTTATAAGACCGGTCGGCAGTAAAACAGATGCTAAGGCAAGACCAATTATAAGCTTTCCTAAAGCCTCGGCTACCTCGCTCATAGCGGTGGGAGTCATATTAGAGCGACCTTGAAAATATCCCCGAAATGCCGACATAACAGCCACGAAAAATATTGCAGGCGCAATTGCCATAATTCCTAAAGCAGAGTTTTCAGATCCTACGCTTTTTGCAAGCAGACCAGAACAGAAAAATAATACACAGCCACCTAAAAGTCCTATTACGGTTAAAAGAATTAAGGCAGCGTTAAAGATTTTTCGTGCCTCTTGCTCGTTGTTTTTTGCGGTACTTTCAGACACCATTTTAGAGACGGCAACAGGCAACCCTGCGGTTGCTATTACAAACAGTATAGCATAAAAGTTATAGGCACTTGAAAAAAGAGCCATTCCTTCTTCTTCTAAGATGTGTGCAAGTGGTATTTTAAACACTGCACCGATAATTTTAACTAAAAAATTAGCCGCAACTAAAATTGCCGTTCCTGTCAAAAAAGACTGTTTTTTTATTCCTGCCAAGCTGTTCACCCTTTCATTTTTAGGTACTAACTTTTTATATAATGTATTTTTAAAAAGCCGACATTATACTAAAAAGCATAAAACAAGCCATTACTTTCCGAGACAAAAACGTGAGAAAATTCGGTCTACAATTTCTTCTGAAACTGTCTGTCCGGTTATTTCGCCAAAGGCACTTATGGCATTTGTTACATCTATTGCAATTAAGTCGGCTGGAACAGCTCCTATTGCGCCGATTGCGGTATTTAAGTATTCTGCGGCTTCGGCAAGTGCCTGCTTGTGACGCAGATTTGTTATTGTAACATCGCTGTTTGCTGATATCTCGCCAAGCTTAAACATCTCAGAAATCGTGTTTGCCAGCTCATCTATGCCTGTTTTTTCCTTGGCAGAAAGAGCCACGCAAGGAAAACGACCGTTAAATTCTGACACATCAAGGTTAGGGTTAAGGTCAGTTTTATTTATAATTAAAATTGCTTTTTTACCTTCCAGTGAATCAGCAATTTTTCTGTCTTCATCAGTTATACCGCAAGCTGCATCAAGCATCATTAAAACAAGGTCAGCTTTTTTTAAATATTCTTCAGCCTTTATTATGCCTAAAGATTCTACAGGGTTGTCGGTATCACGTATTCCTGCGGTATCAAAAATATTAAGACACACACCCGAAAGAGTAACTCGTTCTTCAATGACATCGCGCGTTGTGCCTGCAATTTCGGTTACAATTGCGCGGTCAGTGTCAGCCAGAGCATTTAAAAGCGAAGATTTGCCCACGTTGGGTCGCCCGCAAATAACCGTATTAATTCCGTCGCGGATTAAAGTTCCGCGCTCAGAGGTTTTTAAAAGAGAATTAACCTTATCTAGAACATCTTTTAAAATATCTTTAAGCTCTTGCTCTTTTAGCTCATCAATTTCTTCTTCGGGATAGTCGGCGGCTACATTAATCTGTGCCATTACATCAAGCAGACGGTCGCGTAAGATTGCAATTTCTCGCGATATGCTTCCCTCAAGCTGATGATTAGCGGCATCTAAAGCAAGTGAAGATGTAGAGTTAATAACATCAATTACCGCCTCGGCCTGAGATAAGTCCATTCTGCCGTTTAAAAATGCACGTTTTGTAAATTCACCTGCCGATGCTAAAACTGCGCCATGGGTCAAAATAGCAGACAATACGGCATTAGTTACAGTGATTCCACCATGACAGCTTATTTCAACAGTATTTTCGCCCGTAAAGGTGTGCGGCGCACGCATAACCGAAACTAAAACCTCGTCAACGGTTTTACCGTCGTTTATAATGTGTCCGTAAAGTATGGTATGGCTTTTTGCCTGCTCTAACGTTTTGCCCTTAGGATTTTTAAAAATGCGGTCACATACGGCAAAAGCCTCGTCGCCGCTTACACGAATTACAGAAATTCCGCCTGTTCCATGCGGTGTTGCAACTGCAGCTATTGTGTCATTAATCATGGTTATTTCCCCTTAATGTGTTAAAGTCGTCTAAAATATCGGTTAGTGCATCTAAAAAATCTGAGATTTCTGAAAATTTAGATAAAAGTCTGAATGCCTTTAAAACCTCGAGCTTAAATTCGCGGCTTATATAAGGCGATGCCTCAGGATGCGTCAGCGGGCAGCTGACAGCTCGGGGGTCTAAAATTATACGAACTTGGCTTCCTTTTCGAAAGTACGGCACAAGCGGAAAAATACGGCACGAAAGAGGTCTTTCGTTACGCTCACACGGGCGGGTGCAGCAAACAAGCTTTGCACATTTGCCGTTTTTGTATGTAAACTCAGAATCTATTATTTTAAATCCGTTATTACCTATAAAAAGAGCCTCTTCGCCCGGGAAAAGATACATTCCTGTTTCGTCATTATCGTAAGACGAACAACACAGCTTTCCGCACAACTCACCGCAATCAAGCGGCAGAGGAGTTAAATCGTCTAAATGCTGATAAATTGCTTTGTAAATTTCTTTTATATGCATAGCTCCTCCAATGATAAAACGCGGTGCGGCTTTGGGCCGCAAGCCGCGCTTTTTGTTAATCTTAAGCTTTGTCGAGTGCTTCTTTTAACAGCTTATTAATCATCTGCGGGTTAGCTTTACCCTTAGATACACGCATAACCTGTCCAACTAAGAAGCCCATAGCTCTGTCTTTACCTGCTTTATAGTCAACAATAGACTGCGGATTCTGAGCAAGAACATCATTAACCATCTGAAGAATTGCACCCTCATCAGAAACCTGAGCAAGACCCAACTTTTCAACTAAAGCTTCGGGGTCGGCAGGCTCAGCAAACATTGCATCTAAAACCTTTTTAGCTGCGCTGTTAGAGATTGTTCCTTTGTCGATTAAAGCAATCATTTTAGCAAGCTGTGCCGGAGTAAACGGAATATCAGCCGGCTCAAGCTCTTTGTCGTTTAAAATTTTAGAAATATCGCCCATCAGCCAGTTACTTGCGGTCTTTGGTTTAGCACCTTCAGATACTGTTGAATCGAAGAAATCTGCCATCTTTTTAGAAGAGGTTAAGATAAATGCATCATATTCGGGCAGACCGTATTCGCCAATATAGCGAGCTTGTCGCTGTTCGGGCATTTCGGGTATAGTGCCTTTAATCTGTTCAACCCATTCGTCAGATACAACAATCGGCACTAAGTCCGGCTCGGGGAAGTAGCGGTAATCCTGAGCATCTTCTTTGCTACGCATGGGTATGCTTTCGCCGCGAACATCGTCCCAACGGCGGGTTTCCTGCTCAATGATGCCACCATTATCTAAGATTTCTGCCTGACGTTTTTGTTCATATTCCATAGCACGAACTGCCGCGCGGAAGGAGTTTACATTCTTCATTTCGCAGCGTGTGCCGAATTCTTTTTGTCCGACTGGACGAAGAGAAACGTTTACATCACAACGAAGAGACCCCTCCTGCATTTTACAGTCAGAAACTTCAGTATATTCTAAGATAGATTTTAAAGTTTCTAAGTATACTCTTGCTTCTTCTGGTGAACGCAAATCGGGCTCAGATACAATCTCGATAAGCGGAACACCGCAACGGTTATAGTCTGCCATAGATTCGTTGCTGTAATCGTCGTGAATCAGCTTACCTGCATCTTCTTCGATGTGGATACGTGTAATACCAATGCGGCGTGTTTCGCCGTTTACGTTAATGTCGATGTATCCGTTCTGGCAAAGCGGCAGGTCAAACTGCGAAATCTGATATGCTTTCGGAAGGTCAGGGTAGAAGTAGTTTTTTCTGTCCTGCTTTCCGTATTTAGTAATAGAGCAGTTTGTAGCAAGACCGGCTTTTATAGCATAGTCAACAACCGCCTTGTTAAGCACGGGAAGAGTTCCCGGCATACCTGTACAAACGGGGCAACAACGGGTGTTAGGCTCGCCACCGAATTCGTTTTTACAGCTACAGAATATTTTTGTTTTAGTTGAAAGCTCTGCATGGACTTCAAGTCCGATGACTGTCTCGTAATTCATTTTTTAGTCCTCCCTTACAGATTCGGTCTTACTTTAGTGATTGTCTTTTCAAGTGCATATGCCGCATTTAATACAGTTGCTTCGCCAAAAGGCTTTCCGATAATCTGAATACCAATCGGAAGACCTGCTTTATCATATCCGCAGGGGATTACGATTGCCGGCAGACCGCCGATATTAACAGAAACTGTACAAATATCGCCCATATACATCTTGAGCGGGTCAGAGGTTTTTTCTCCGATTCCGAATGCAGTAGTCGGGGAGGTAGGAGTAACAAGCACGTCATAGGTTTCGAATGCTTTTGTAAAGTCATTCATAACCATTGTGCGTACCTGCTGTGCCTTTTTATAATATGCATCATAATAACCTGATGAAAGTGCATATGTTCCAATCATTATACGTCGCTTGACCTCATCACCAAAGCCTTCGCTTCTGGTCTGGCAGTAAAGGTCTAAAAGGTCGCTGAATTTTTCGGCACGATAGCCATACTTAACACCGTCAAAACGTGCTAAGTTAGAGCTTGCCTCGGCAGATGAAATCATATAATATGCCGGCAGAGCATACTCGTTAAGAGGAAGGCTCATATCAGCAGATTCGGCACCGAGAGCTTTCATATTTTCGACTGCTTTGGTAATTGCATCTGTAATTTCACTGTCTATACCTGCGCCAAAGTATTCTTTTGGCATACCGATTTTAAGACCGCGGATATCGCCGGTCAGTGCCTTTTCAAAGTCAGGATGCTCGATATTTACACTTGTTGAATCTTTAGCATCATAGCCTGCAATCTGGTTTAAAACCATAGCGCAGTCTTTAACGTCTTTTGTCATAGGTCCAATTTGGTCAAGTGATGATGCAAAGGCAATAAGTCCATAACGTGAAACAGAACCGTATGTCGGCTTTAAGCCAACGCATCCGCAAAAAGATGCGGGCTGACGGATAGAACCGCCTGTATCAGAGCCGAGTGTAAAATATGCTTCGTCAGCAGAAACGCAGGCTGCACTTCCGCCTGATGAGCCACCCGGAACTTTTGTGATATCATAAGGATTTTTTGTCTTTTTAAAATATGAGTTTTCAGTAGATGAACCCATTGCAAACTCGTCCATATTGAGCTTTCCGAGTAAAACTGTTCCTGCATTTTTAAGCTTTTCGGTAACGGTTGCATCATACGGCGGCTTAAAGTTATAAAGCATTTTAGAAGAACATGTGGTTAAAACATCTTTGGTACACATATTGTCCTTTAACGCCATTGGAACACCGGCTAAAGCACCGACATCTTCGCCCTTTGCGATTTTTGCATCAATTGCTTCTGCCTGAGCGATAGCTTCATCGGAAAGAACAGTAACATAGCTTTCTACTTTATCTTCAACCTGATTGATTCGGTTTATGGCAGATAGTGTTGCCTCTTTTGAAGAGATTTTCTTTTCTTTAATCATATCACGAATTTCGTGAGCTGTTAATGTATATAAATCCAATTTTGCCACCTCTTTTAATTATTCAACAACTTTAGGAATCAAGAAACCGTCGCCATCAGAATCCGGAGCGTTCTTTAAAATTTCTTCTTTCGGGAACGATTCTTTAACTTCGTCTGCACGGAATGCGTTTTGCATCGGAATTGCGTGTGCAGTAGGAACAACACCTTCGGTGTTTAATTCGTTTAATTTATCTGCAAAGCCTATAATATTTCCCATATCGTTTATTAAGCTTTCGGTCTCCGCTTCGGTGAGGTTTAATCGTGCGAGCTTAGCAACGTGCAAAACCTCTTCTTTAGTTATTTTCATATCGGATTCCTCCTAGAATTTATTCATAACAAGACCTGTTATAAGTTTCGGATAGAAATAAGTTGATTTCTGCGGCATTTTTTCGTTTGCCAGCGATACATCTTTAATTTCGTGCACCTTTGTTGCATTTAAAAGGAATGAACACTGATATTCGCCGCTTTTTACACTGTCAGCCGCCTCGCTTGCATAACGTGTGTATACAAGATTTTTCTGATTTGCCATATTTTCCATATCAATTCCGAAAATATCACCTAAAATAAGTGTGTGAAGTATTGCAACATCAAGACCGAGCCAAGCATCTGATTTATCAGCAATATGCTTTTTCATAGCTGTTTTATCGGTTAAGGTTAAAAGATAGAAATAATCCTTGCCGGTGTAAAAAGCAAATGCTTTTTCGGTATCCTTTAATGCTTCGATAGCTGCTTCCATTTCTTTTGCAGCATCAGCTTTTACAGCAATCTTTTCAGATGCAAATACACCGTCTAATTTTTCGATTACTTCATTTTCGTCAAAATGCTCAAGATTTTTAACCATGCGGTGTGTCGGAAGAACAACTAAACCCGGGTCGTCCATTTCAACTAGCATCATCATAACGTAGTTAAACAGGTCATCCTGAGTATAGTCGGGGTTTTCTTCACGCATTTTATTGCGGAAGTTTAAGGCAGTTTCATAGCGATGGTGACCATCTGCGATAAATAACTGCTTATCAGCAAAACCAGCCTGAACGTCTGCAATTGCTTTCTCGTCAGTAACAACCCAAAGATTCTGAATAATTCCGTCTTTTGCAGTAAAGCTTACATCTGCGGGCTTTGAAGAAATTTCTGCAATCTTTTTGGTTAGAGTTTTTTCAGAATCCATATAAAGGCAATAAATCTGAGAGAAGTTTGCGTGGGTGGTGCTCATTAAATTAAAACGGTCTGTTTTTGCCTTTGAAAGTGTTTCTTCGTGCGGAAGAACAATTTTTTTAGAAAACTCTGCAAGCTCAACTAAGGTAATAAAGCCTTTAAATGATTTTGTTTCGCCGCCGGGCAGAGTAAAAATTTCTTCATAAAGATAAACCGCCGGTTTTTCTTCAAAGCATAAAATCTGCTCATCAATCCAAGCCTTTAAATCCTGAGCGGTACGTGTATATCGGTTGTTGCTTTCGTTATCGTCAGCAAACTCTTTTCCTAACTCCAAACGGATTACACTGTGTGGGTCAAGATTGTAAAATTCCTCCTGTTCTTTTGGAGAAATAATGTCATAAGGTGGTGTTGTAACTGCGGAAAGGTCTTTGTTTTCATTGTAACGCAGTCCGCGAAAAGGTATAATTTTTGCCATAACTGTCGTCCTTTCTTGTACTGAATTTATGTATATTATTTATTATTTTCTAAAAATGGTATCAAATCAATCGTTTTTTCAAAAACGCTATCGGCACCTGCGTCGAGTAAGGTTTTTTCGTCGCGGAATCCCCACAAAGCACCTGCTGCGAACATACCTGCATTTTTTGCAGTTATAATATCCTGAGCCGAGTCGCCTAAAAACAGTATTTCTGATGGATTAACACCCAAATTCTTAGAGATAGCCAATGAAGAAGTTGGGTCGGGTTTTATAGGAACTCCCGGCTTTTCGCCGCAAACGCAGGCGAAGCTAAAGTCAGAAAAATAGTGGTTAACTATTATATTTGTATGCTTGTCTGCTTTGTTTGACAAAACACATAAGGGAATATTGTTTTTATTTAAATAGCCAAACAGTTCGGTTATTCCGTCATATGGCTTTGTTTTTACATTCCAATGCGAAAGATAATATTCTTTAAGCTCGCCTGTGCATTGGTCAATTATATCATCATCAGCTTTATACTCGGACGGCAAGCTGTCGCGAATAAGGTTACGCATTCCGTTTCCGATTGTCATACGTATAAAATCTAAGTCGTGTGTTTTAAAATTATGATTTTTTAAAACATAATTTACAGAATCGCATAAATCCTCTAAAGAATTTATTATTGTTCCGTCTAAGTCAAATATTACAGCTTTAAATTGCATTTTTTACCTCTTATTTATCCGAAACAGAGTCATCGAATACGCTTTTGGTCTCGTCTTCAGGTTTATCTATCTGTGACATCATATATTTATCCATTACATTCCATACATAATAGTTCATTGTGTATGAGCTCCACACAATTAAAAACAGCGGCATTAAAATTATCCATACAAGCGGATAGTACCAAAGCAAAAGTCCGTGAACTGCACCGAGTATTATAAGAATAAATAAATTTTGCGGCAGCTTTGATATTGCAAATATCCACGAGTTTTTAAGTATGTGAATAAGCTTCATATCAAATGTAACCATAATAGGATACACATAAAAGCTCATAGAAAGCACTAAAATCGCAACGATAATGGCAATTCCAAAAAGTATGCCTATATTTAATCCGTGCGAAACAAAGAAGTTTAAGTAGAAGAAGAATGCTGTTATAAGCAAATATACAACCGCTACCTGAAGAACACTCATTATAAGCCCTTGCTTTAAATTCTTTTTAGAATGCTCAAAAAAGTCAGATGCCATAAAGGCATGCTCCTGACGTGAATAGTTGCGGATAACATACGTAAGACCCGCTGTAAACGGCCCTGTAAGCATAAGAGGAATAAACGGAAGCGGGGGCAAAAGCAAAAGCTGACCGTTAATAAGAGCGGTTAAAATTGCTACCCAGTCATAGGGTATAGCTAAAAATATGCTTGCGCCTATAAAAAGTATGTTACATACAGCGTAAAGCAAATTAAGCTGCACAAGCTTCCAGAATTTTCTTCCTAAAATATCAAAATAATTTCGCTTTAGTGCCTCTTCTTTTGTAAGACCTTTACCGGCTTTGGTATAATTGCCTCCAAAAATACCCATTATTATATTCCTCCTTAATTTTCATCACGTTTTTTTCTGAGCATTGTGCGCTCAGGAAAACGCCCGGGCAGACGCATTTTTATTATCTGCTGAGCATGGGGAGCAGAGGTTATTTCCTCATTGTCCTCATTTTTCATTGATTCTACGGTATAAGTTATAAAATCGCCCTCGGGCGGCACGATTTCAAGCTCGTCGCCTGCAAAGAATCGGTTTCTTTGAGAAAGTATGGTTTCGCCTGTGCTTTCATCATATCCCTCGACCATTGCAACAATTTCGTATGTTCTTATATAGCTTGATGAGCCGTAAACCTGAGCATCGCTGTCAGGTTTTTTTAGATAAAATCCGGTTGTGTAGTGGCGGTTGCTTACCTTAGCCAGCTCGTCTGTCCATTTTGGTTTAAACGTATATTTTTCGGGATTTGAAAGGTATGAATCAATCGCCTCGCGATATGCTTTAACAACCGTTGCCACGTAATATTCTGTTTTAACACGACCCTCAAGCTTAAAGCTTGTAATTCCGCTTTTTATAAGCTCGGGGATATGCTCAATCATACATAAATCGCGTGAGTTAAAGATAAATGTGCCGCGCTCGTTTTCAAAAACATCCATATATTCACCGGGGCGCTGTTGTTCAACCAATGAATAGTTCCATCGGCAAGGGTGGGCACATTCGCCCTGATTTGCATCGCGGCTTGTCATATAGTTTGACAAAAGGCAGCGACCTGAATACGAAATACACATAGCACCATGAACAAAAGCCTCAAGCTCAAGTTCGGGAGATACTTTTTGACGTATTTCGCTTATTTCGTCAAGGGACAATTCACGAGCCAAAACCACACGTTTTGCACCTAAATCGTTCCAAGCCTGAACAGAGCGATAGTTAACGTTATTTGCCTGAGTGCTTATGTGAACAGGAATTTTAGGTGCATATTTTTTTGCCAGCATAAATGCTCCCAAATCTGCAATAATAAGTGCATCGGGTCCTAACTCGTTCATTTCCTCTAAAAACTTAGGAAAGGCATCAATGTCTTTGTTATGAGGAATTATATTTGCTGTAATATACATTTTTTTACCGCGAGAGTGAGCAAACTCTATGCCGCGAGCTAAATCATCACGCGAAAAGTTTTTTGCCGCGGCACGCAGAGAAAATGCCTCGCCGCCGGCATAGACGGCATCAGCACCGTATGTAATTGCCATTTTAAGTCTGTCAAGATTTCCGGCAGGTGCCAAAAGTTCTATTGGATTCATAATTTTATCCTCTCAATTTTTTGATAATATCCTGAGCAATGGTGTTTTCGTCTAATCCGCAATGCTTGTACAAAATTTCAGGGTTTCCGTGCGGAACGACAGGGTTTTCGTGAGCTTTTATTAAAAGCTTTGCATCAATCTCGCTATCAGCCAGAATTGATGCTACCGATTCACCAAAGCCGCCGCGGCGGATTCCGTCCTCTAAAGTTACCAAAAGTGGATATTCTTTGGCTAATTCTGTAATAAATTCCCAATCGACGGGGAAGATAGTTCTCATATTAACAACTGCTGCACTAATGTTTTGCTCTTTTAAAAGCTCGCAGGCAGACACTGCTTTATTCAGCATATTGCCCACGGCTAAAATGCACACATCCTTACCTTTAATAACCAAATCGGGCTTTCTGTATCTAAACGGTGCAGCATTTTCGTAAATACACTGACTGTTTCCTCGGGGATATCGGATTGCTATCGGTCCGTTGTGCTTAAGTACGGCATAGTCAAGCATTTCGTTTAGCTCATCAAAGTTAGATGGAGCAAGAATGGTCATATTCGGCATAGCCGATAAAAAGCTCAAATCATAAACTCCCTGATGCGTTTCACCGTCTTCGCCAACTATACCTGCGCGGTCAATGCAAAAAACAATATGTAGATTCTGAAGACATACGTCGTGTAAAATCTGGTCATATGCACGTTGCAAAAACGATGAATAAACTGCAAAAACAGGGGTGAATCCACCTTTTGCAAGACCGGCGGCAAAGGTTACAGCATGCTGCTCGGCTATTCCTGCATCAAAAAATCTGTCAGGATATTTTTCGGCAAACTCAACAAGTCCCGTACCTACGGGCATTGCGGCAGTAATCGCACAAAGCTTAGGCGTTTTATCCGCAAGCTTTAATATAGCCTTACCAAAGGCTGAGGAATAGTCCTCAGATTTTCCACTTTTTTGTGCTTTTCCCGTATCAACGGTAAAACGGCTTATTCCGTGGAATAATATCGGGGCTTCTTCTGCAAATTTATAGCCTTTACCTTTTTTAGTAAGAATATGCAATAAAACAGGATTATTTATACTTTTTGCACTTTCTAAAACATAGCTTAAAAGCTCGATGTCGTGTCCGTCAATCGGCCCTAAATAAGTAAAGCCCAAATCATCGAAAATGGTAGAGCTTGTCAAAAGATGACGGAAACTGTCTTTTAATCTTTTCGAGATTTTAAATAATGGTTCACCGATAACCGGTATACGTCTGAAAAAGCGTTCTAATAAAGCTTTAAATTTAAAATATACGGGCTTAGAACGTATTTTGGTTAAATATTTTGAAATTCCGCCCACATTTTTAGATATTGACATATTGTTATCATTTAAAATAACAATAAAGTTTTTCTTCATTGGTCCGGCATCATTTAATGCCTCAAAAGCCATGCCGCCGGTTAGTGCACCATCGCCTATAACTGCGGTAACAAAGCTGTCGTCATTATTTAAATTCCGTGCCTCTGCAAGACCTAAAGCCGCAGAAACAGAAGTGCTTGAGTGCCCTGTATTAAAAGAATCATACTCGCTTTCTTCGCATTTGGGAAAGCCTGCAAGACCGCCAAATTGACGAAGAGTATCAAAACGTTCGCGTCTGCCGGAAAGCAGCTTGTGAACATAGGTCTGATGCCCTACATCCCACACGATTTTATCCTTAGGCAAATCGAATACTTTAAAAAGTGCTAAAGTAAGCTCAACAACGCCCAAGTTAGATGCAAGATGACCTCCCGTTTTTGATACACTGTCAACCAAAAAATCTCTGATTTCGTCAGCTAATAAAGACAGCTCGCGGTCATTTAGAGCCTTAACATCATTGGGGCAGTTTATTTTTTCCAAAATCTCGTACATAATATCACTCTTTTATCTTTTTTAGTATAAGTCGTTCAAAAAAACGCTTAACATAAAAGAATTTGTTTTCTATCTGTTCTATGGGGTCAACTAAAACGGTATAAAATCCCATTCGGTTGCCACCGTAAACATCGGTAAATATTTGGTCTCCGACCAGTGCTGTTTCGTGAGCGGCTGTACCTAAAAGCTGCATCGCACGTTTTAAGTTTTTCTTTGCGGGTTTTTTTGCATCGCCTATGGCATCGAGCATAAGTGTGCGATTAAAAAGCTCAACGCGCGGTATTTTGCCGTTAGATATAAGACAAATGCTAAATCCCTCTTTTTTCACATTTTCAATTAAAGACAGTACCTTTTGGCCTGGCTCAGCAACGCGGTGACTTTCTAAAGTGTTGTCGATGTCAAAAATAATTCCCCGTATCCCTGATTCTTTAAGCCTTTTTAAGTCTAAAGAGTGAACCGAGTCAATTTTTTGTTTCGGGATAAAACACTGCATTATGCCGCTCCTTCCGAATAAGTGTCATACTGTGATGAAAGTATTAAAAACTTTTATACGCAAATAAAAAACAGACATTTTTATACCTATTTTATTATTTTAACATATTATTGTTTTTTGGTAAAGAGGAAAATTGTTATTTTTTTTGTTTTTGTTTATCTTTTTTGCAAATTTCGTATATTCCCATAAAAAAAAGAAATCCGCCAAACAATTTTTTTAATAATTTTGCGTGTATAACAAGTGCTAAGGCCGAGCCTCCGATAGCTCCTGCTAATCCTGATATAATAATAGGAATAGCAATTTTATAGTCTATCGCTTTATTCTTTATATGAACAAATAAAGCAACAGCGGCAGTCGGAATAAAATATAAAAGATTTACGCCCTGTGCCGTATGCTGGTCAATTGAAAGAAAAATAGAAAGTGCGGGAATTAAAATTGTTCCGCCGCCTATGCCCATACCGCTTATAATTCCTGCGGCAAAGCCTGAAAGAACAGATAATAAAATATTCATTTAGAAAACACCATCCTGACTGCTGCAATAATCATAAAAGCACCGAAAATTTTGCGTATTGTGCCTCCTGTCAGTTTTTTTAAAAGACGTGCGCCCAAAAATCCGCCAACTACACCGCCGGCTGATACCGTAAGTGCTAACCTCCAGTCAAGCACCTGACCAAAGCCGTAAAAAATAAGACTTACGATTGTAAATCCTAAAATTATTAAAATTGCGGTCGCGTGTGATGTGTGTTCATCGCGGTCTAAAAATTCTTCTAAAAAAGGAACAATAACAGTTCCTCCGCCACTGCCGAATAAGCCGTTTAAAAATCCTGCTACTATTCCGCCTGATACGTATAAGAAAATTTTGTGTTTTTTAAGCTTTTCCAGTTTTTTCATATGCTCCTCCGATACTAATTTTTTTTAGCATTCCTCATTTTAAAGAAAAATATCAGAAAAGCATTTTTGTGAAGTATAGGAAGTATTTACAACTTGATGTACAGTTTGTGTATATGGTAAAATAAAAACACCGCATTTTTTTCAAATTGCGGTGTTTAACTTGATTATTTTTTTCTGTATGCCGAAAAATATGACGCTAAAACAATGAATGCGACAGAAATAAAAACTTTTGTATCAGGCACTATGCCGTTAATCAAAAGTGTTACAAACGGAGTTAAAACAGGCTTTATAAAAAAGGCAAGTGATGCCATTATTGCGCCGCCTTTTTCGATAGCCTTAAAGTATAAGGCATATCCTGTGCCGGTTACAAACAATCCAAGATAAAGCATAATTGAAAGGTCATACATTTTAACAGGCATCGAAATATCGACTTTTAATATTAAAAGTATAATCAGCAAAACAATGCTGCCTGAAAGAAAAACTCCGCTTGATTGAATTATGCCGCCAAGCTTTTTCATATATTTCTGGCTGAGTGCGGTATATAAGCTAAATGACAATGCTGCCAGTACTGCAAGTGCAACAGAGCCAAGATTTGTACCTGAGCTAAAGTCAGCACAGATAATCACACCTATAATTCCCAGAAAAAGAGCAATCAGCTTGTTTTTCGTGAGTCGTTCCTCTTTTACAAAAATCATAGCAAATAAAATTGTAAAAACCGAGTTTGCCGAAAAAATAATTGCAATTAAAGATGGTGAATCAGCTTTTTTTACGGCTACCTGCAACAGCACCATACTTATACAAATAAAAAGAATACCCAAAGCGGTCATAAGACCAATGTCCTTTAAAGTAATATGTATGTTTTCTTTTTTTATTTTGGCTATCGCAGGGGGCACGAGTATAAAAGAGCCGATTAAAAACCGCCAGAAGGTAATGGCATAAGGCGATATATCGTTTGCAACCAGCTTGCTTACCGGCTCTAAGGTTACAAATAAAACTGCTGTAATAAGTGCATAAATAATTCCTTTTTTCACTTTATGTGACTCCTTTATTTTTAATTTGACATAAGTATATCATTTGTATGGTGTTTTGTAAAATATACAATAACATACAGAAACTATATATTGAAAAATATAGCGAAAGATGATATAATAGTCGCAAAAAGCAGAGAGGTGATGGTTATGGAGATACTTCAATTAAAATATTTTCAGCACGCGGCAAAAAGCGAAAACATTTCGCATACAGCCCATTCGTTTATGGTGCCGCCGTCAAGCGTTTCGGCATCAATTAAAAAATTAGAAAAAGAGCTTGATGTTAAGCTTTTTGACCGAACTGCAAACAGCCTAAAGCTTAATGAAAACGGCAGAATTTTTTTGCGTGCAATTGATGCCGCAGAAAGAGAAATGAAAAAAGCAAAAATAAAAATTCTTGATCTGGCTGCTATGCCGGCGGGAGAGATTAAACTTTTGATTTTAACAAATAGAGGACAAGTTACCGAGAGTATTGCTGATTTTAAACTGAATTATCCTAACGTTATGTTCAGTATTACGCACGAGGATTATGCTGACTATGAAAACTATAGCAAATTTGACATTGTTATAACGGACAGAGAAATAGATTCGGATTTATTCACAATGCGTAATTTTATACGAGAGGAGATTTTTGTTGCGGTGCATAAAAACAGCACACTTAGCGAGAAAAAAAGTGTAGATTTAGCTGAGTTAAAAAATGAAAAGTTTATCAGCATGCAAAAGGGCAGCAGTATAAGGGATTATTTAGATAAATTGTTTAAGAAAATGGATTTCGAGGCAGATATTGCAATTGAGTGCGATGACCCGCACTTCGTGCGTGAATACCTTAAAATGGGGCTGGGGGTTGCACTTTTTCCGTCGGTTTCGTGGAAAGAGCAGCTTGATGAAAATATTAAGCTGATACGTATAAATGACGGAATGTACCGCAATTCGCATTTATACATAAATAAGGCATCATCAAACATTACAGAAATGTTTGCGCACACACTTGAGTTAAGCCTGATTGATTTAATTAAATAATGACGGGGGTCAAAACGTGAGGAAAAAAATATTAAAACCGTTTTTAAATATCCATTGGTCAGCAAAAACGGTGATTAAATTTGGGGTTTTAGCTGCTGACATACTTTTAATTTCGGCTTGCTTATGCACCGATAAAGCACTTTCATATATGATGGCAGAAACATCAGGGTATTTATTTTCAGAAGCAGTTATAGGAGGGCTTATATTAGATGTTATAGCAAAAAGAATGGGAATTGAAGAAAAATAAAATGTAATACTGAAAAACCGCAAGCATACAATAGTTAATAGCTGATTTATTCATCAAAAGGGGATGTAAAAAAAGTCCAGAACGCAAAAGGCAATAAAAAGTTAAAAGATATAAACTACAATAAGTTTATTATTTTAAATTTTAATAATGAAAAAAATCTCAATTTTTTCGATTTTTCATTATAATAATGCCTTTTTGCTATAAACAAACTTCGCCTCTCGGCATATAAACATATGCCTTCGGGTAACCTAAAGCGGAGCTTTAGCTCAGTTTGTTTATTCTGAATCTTTTTTCCTATCCCACATAAAAGAGTAATAAAGGGCAAGACAGAAAGGAATGATTATGAGAATGAAAAAGCTATTATGTGCGGCGGTTTGTTTTATAATACTTATTACAGGAGGTTTTCCGTGCGTGGCAGAAGAAACGGTCTTAGAGCTTTCTGCTCCGTCTGCGATTTTGATTGAGGCATCGACGGGGCAGGTGCTTTATGAAAAAAACAGTCATGACCGCCGTCCGCCTGCGAGTGTTACAAAGGTTATGACTATGCTTTTGGTTATGGAGGCTATAGACAGCGGAAAAATAAGTATGGATGATATGGTAAGATGCTCAGAAAAAGCAGCATCAATGGGTGGTTCACAGGTATATTTAGAGCCAAACGAAGAAATGAGTGTGCGTGATATGTTAAAGGCAGTTGCAGTTGCCTCGGGTAACGATGCGGCGGCGGCTTTGGGCGAATTTGTTGCAGGCAGCCTAGAGGGCTTTGTTTCTATGATGAACGAACGAGCAGGTGAGCTTGGAATGAGCGATACCACGTTTATTAACTGCAACGGTCTTGATGCAGAGGGTCATTTAACCTCGGCTTTTGATATTGCCCTTATGTCAAAAGAGCTTATTTCGCATCAGGCGATTTTCGATTTTACAACCATCTGGATGGACAGCTTACGCGGTGGAAAGTTCGGTTTGGTAAATACTAATAAATTAATACGTTTTTATGAGGGTGCCACAGGCTTAAAAACAGGCTCGACAGGTGAGGCAAAATACTGTCTTTCAGCATCTGCCAAACGAAATGGTATGGACCTTATTGCAGTTGTTTTAGGAGCTCCAAGCTCAAAGGAAAGATTTGCCGATGCGTCAAAACTGCTTGATTATGGCTTTGCAAATTATGCTATCGCAAACAGCTTAATAAGCGAAGAAGATTTAGGAAAAATAAGGCTTTTAAAGGGTGTAAAATCAGAGCTTGAGCTAACAACTCCGGGTGGATATAATGTTTTGGTAAGTAAATCAAAGGTAAATGATATTGAAAAAAGAGTGACTCTGCCTGAATCGGTCGAAGCTCCGATTGCATCGGGCGAAAAGGTGGGAGAAATTTCGTTTTACATAGACGGTCAGCAAATTGGCGGAACTGACATAATTGCAAAAGAAAATGCGCCAAAAGCGAATCCTATTCATATGCTTGCAAAGCTAGCACGGCAGCTCTGTTACGGAAGCGTCGAGGTAAACTAAGCCTATGATGAATTACGTTTGGGCAGCAATGGTGGTTTTGGCATATATTTTTGCCATAGCAGGCGGAAAAACGGATGCAGTAACCCAAAGTGCGCTTGATGGTGCAAAAGGTGCAGTCGATATGGTTATTTCTCTTTTGGGGATGATGTGCTTTTGGACGGGACTTTTAGAGATTGCAAAACGTTCGGGTCTTACCGAAAAGCTGGCGCGGCTTGCAAGTCCGCTTATGAGAATACTTTTTCCAAAGCTGAAAAAAGAAAAAGAGGCACAAAGTGCAATTATAATGAATATGATTGCTAATTTTTTAGGATTATCAAATGCGGCAACTCCTCTTGGCATAAAAGCAATGGAAGAGTTAGACCGAATAAATGGCAAAAAGCAATTAGCATCAAGCGAAATGTGTATGTTTGTTGTTATAAATACTGCCTCTATTACATTACTGCCCGCAACACTAATAACTCTGCGTTCGACATCAGGCAGTGTTCAGCCGTTTGCCGTTATAGTTCCTGTGTGGATATGCTCCGTTCTTTCTGTTACAGTGGGTGTTATTGCGGCTAAATTTTTCGACAGACGGGAGGCAAAAAAAGGCTTATGCAGGCGATTAAGATAATATCGACCGGTGTTATGCCCGCTATGCTGATTTCTATTATCGGCTATGGATTGATAAAGGGTATTAATGTGTTTGATGCATTTTTAAGCGGTGCTAAAGACGGAATGAAAACAGCGGCAAAAATTCTTCCTGCTTTAGTTGGATTAATTGCGGCAATTTCAATGCTGAGAGCATCAGGAGCTTTAGAATTTATAACTCGTATGCTTGCGCCTGTTACCTCTTTTTTAAGAATGCCGCCCGAGGTTTTGCCGCTTGCCCTTTTGCGACCTGTTTCGGGCAGCGGAGCTTTAGCGATTGTTAATGACCTTTTTAAAGCACATGGTGCTGATTCTTTAGTTGGATATACAGCTTCAGTTATGATGGGCTCTACCGAAACCACCTTTTATACTCTTACCGTATATTTCGGAGCAGTCGGCATAAAAGACGCACGATATGCCTTAAAAGCCGCACTGATTGCCGATTTTGTCGGAATGGTGGCGAGCTGTTTGGTTTGTCATATGTTTTTCGGATGATAAAATTTTTTCTGGCTATTGATAAATTTTTTTGTTTGCGGTACAATAAAAACAAATGAGAAAAAGGCGGTTTTGTTATGATTTACGGAATCGGGATTGATATTACAGAGATAGAAAGAATAGAAAAAGCATTAGAAACAGAGCGTTTTTTAGAACGATTTTTTTCTGAAGAAGAAATAAAATATTTTAAATCCAAAAAGCATATGGCTCAGTCTGTTGCGGCAAATTTCGCCGCCAAAGAGGCATTTTCAAAAGCTATCGGCACAGGCATCAGAGGATTTTCTCTTGCAGAGGTTGAAGTTTTGCGTGATGACTTAGGAAAGCCTCACATCTCGCTTTCGGGCGATGCCAAAAGAATTACAGACGAATTGGGTATATCGGGTTTGTTTGTGAGTATATCGCATTCTGAAAAATATGCCGTAGCTCAGGTTTTGGCAGAAAAATAATTTGCACTAAAGATTAAATCGGAGGGAAAAGTATGAAACTCGTAACAGTTTCAATGATGCGCGAGCTTGAAGAAATATCATTTTCAAAATATGGGGTATCAAGCTTAGTTATGATGGAAAATGCTGCCCAGGGCTTTTGCGAAAAATTAGAGAGTGAAACAGGAAAAGTATGCGGCAAAAAAATAAATAT
This sequence comes from Clostridia bacterium, assembly GCA_045595745.1. Lineage (GTDB taxonomy): Bacteria > Bacillota > Clostridia > UBA1381 > UBA9506 > RGIG1666. The sequence goes on from JAZOBB010000119.1 coordinate 22,549, forward strand.
TTTTTGTGGGCATGGAAACAACGGCGGCGACGGCTTTGCAATTGCAAGACTTTTATCGGTACGCGGTGCAAAGGTTACGGTTTTTGTTGCGTTTAATCCTGATGAACTGAAAAATGATGCTCGTACAAATTATGAGCTGGCGGTTAAATTCGGCATTTCAATCAGCGAATTTACAGGCTTAATAAGCGATTGCGACATAGCAATAGATGCACTTTACGGCATCGGTTTTCACGGAGAAATCGAGGGGCAAGAGCAAGAAATGGTACACGCAATTAATTCGTGCGGTGCGTTTGTTGCGGCTGTTGATATGCCAAGCGGAGCATCGGCGAATGATGGCTCGGTGTCAAAAAACTGTGTAAAAGCTGACCTTACTGTTACTTTTGGCGTGGCAAAGCTCGGACAGTTTTTATATCCTGCAAAAAAATATGTAGGAAAGCTTGTTGTTTCTAAAATTTCAATACCTAATGAAACCTTAGATATGTGTGACAGCAAGCTGTTCGTTTTAGACGAAACAATTACTGAGGTTTTGCCGCTACGCGAAGAAAATTCACACAAAGGCAGCTTTGGCAAGGTGCTTGCTTTTTGCGGCTCTAAGGGTATGTGCGGAGCAGCTGTTATGGCATCTGAGGCAGTATTAAAAAGCGGAGCAGGAATGGCAACATTGGCAACCCCGAAATGCATATCAGACATAGCGGCTCAAAAGCTGACCGAGGTTATGACAATGGCACTTCCTACAGATGATGGCGAAACTGTGTCAAAAACTGCTCTGACTATGCTTAAAGAAAAACTGTCAAAGCAGGATATACTGCTTTGCGGCTGTGGCTTGGGAACGGCTGACGGGGTTAAAGAAACAGTAACAAAGCTGATTTTGGAGTCAAAAAAACCAATGGTAATTGATGCAGATGCAATAAATGTATTGGCGTCTAATATAAATGTGTTAAAAAAGAAAAATGCACCCGTAGTTCTTACTCCACACCTGGTGGAGTTTTCTAGAATATCGGGGCGCAGTATTGAAGATATACGAAAAAACAGAATAACTATAGCACGTGATTTTGCAAAAGAATTTGATGTGACTATTGTGCTTAAAAATGCCGATACTATTATTGCCTGTCCTGACGGAAGAGTATTTATAAATGCCGTATCAAATTCGGGTATGGCAACGGCAGGAAGCGGCGATGTATTAAGCGGAATTATCGCAGGTATTGCGGCACAGGGCTTAGATGTAAGTATGTGTGCGTGTCTTGGTGTTTATATCCATTCTTTAGCAGGTCAGATTGCACGTAAAAAGCTTGGTGAATATTCTATGACAGCGGTTGATATTTTAAATGCTGTTCCGCTTGCTTTTATGCAGGCTGCAGAAAAAATTAAGGGGTGAATTTTAAGTGAAGTGTAGGCTTTTTTTGCTTACACTAATGATAATATTGCTTTTTAGCGGATGCAACGCGAACACAAAATTTTCAGATGATGACTTAGGAATTTATGAGAAAATTCATCGTTATTATAATAAAATGGAATCGTATTCTGCAAAGGTCAGGCTTAATGTAAAGGGCAATAAAACCGACAATGTTTATATGATTGAACAAAAGGTTAAGGGAATTGACAAAACTCTTTCTAAGGTTTTAAGTCCCGAGTCGATAAAAGGACTCGAAACAGTCAGAAACGGCGAAAATATTAAAGTAAGATATCCTGATGATAAAAATCACGAACTGGCACTTGAAGTATCTTCTGACTTGGATTTAAGCTATCTTACCGGCTTTTTGAGCCTTTATTATCGCTCTGAAGAGACGGCTGTAAGTGTAAGCGCACACTCTGAGGGTGCATCAACAACACTGCTCGAGACAGAGTTACCCGACAAAAGCAAGCGCAGACAAAAGGCATCTATGCTGGTCGATAACAAAACACTTGCACCTAAAAACATAACTGTTTATGATATGGGCGGCAATGTGATTTTTATTGCAGAATTTGTCGAATTTGTGTATAATGATAAAATAGACGATAAAATTTTTGAAATTAAAGAATAACTATTTTCTGTTTTTAAAACAAAAGGATGTATGACTGCATTTTTGCTTGTCAATAATACAGTTGTCGGCGACAATAATAAAGCAAAAGTGATAATAAAAACAGTCAAAACATCTTTGCGTACATTTTAACGTACTTAAAACAGAAAAATTTAAACGTACTTAATTAACAATTTAATAGTATTGGCAGTATTTGTACATTGACGTGGGCGGTTAAAAAATGTATAATAATATTGTAGCTTTTGTATATAATAAAGCATATAATGATTTAGGCAGATACACAGGGGAGTGCAAAGGCCAAATTAAGTTTAATATGCATATATGCAAATCAGTTACGCCAAGACGTTTGATTTTTCACAATAAAGCATTTCGCAAGGGATACCGACCCTGACGGGTCGGAAATTCAACGAATGGGGGCTTGACTGTTTTGTCACAACTCAAGAAGGTACTGATAACCGTTCCTGACACGTTGTTAGAGCAGGTCGATGCCTTAGTAGGTCTTGAAAAAACAAACCGCAGTGAGTTTGTTCGCGAGGCTATGAGAAGGTATATCGAAGAAAAAAAGAAAACTGCACTAAAAGAGCAAATGAAGAAGGGCTATCAGGAGATGGCGGAGATTAATCTTAGTATCGCCAAAATGTATTTTGAAGCAGAAAACGAGCAGTTTTCTGCCTATGAGGAAAAACTGGCGGAGTGTGAATAAGTGTGGTTGTTAAAAGAGGAGATATATTTTATGCAGATTTAAGTCCTGTGGTTGGCTCAGAGCAGGGCGGTGTGCGACCTGTTTTGGTGGTGCAGAACGATGTGGGCAATAAATTTTCGCCTACCGTTATAATTGCAGCCATAACATCGCAAATAAACAAGGCAAAAATGCCCACTCATATTGAAATCGGAGCCGAAGATTACGGACTGGCAAAGGATTCTGTTATTTTAACAGAGCAAATCAGAACGATTGATAAAAAAAGGCTGAGAGAACGAATCGGACGCTTAGATGATGAATTAATGGAGCGGGTAAATGATGCAATTGCCGTCAGCTTAGGACTTTTGGCACTTTAAAAGTGATATATATTTGGTTGGCTTATTATTTTAAGATTTGTACGCAGGTTGCGTGCTATAAATTTGTAAGACAAAATCCGACATAAAATCGGAACGTGACAAAAGAAAAGGGGAGTTTTAACATGAAGAAAAAAATGATTATGTGGCTTTTGGTGACATTGGCGGCATTAATTGCCTGTACAGTGGCGGTTTCGGCTTTGCCGGGAGATAACAGCGACCCTGTTGTTACAAAAAGCTACATAGACAAGGTTGTAGAAGAAATAAAGGCATATGTAGCGGATGCTATTTCGGGTTCATCTGATAACGTTCAGACTGATAAAAAAGAAGAGCCGGTTTTAACATCTGAAAGTGCAAGCTATGAAATAGTAAATGTAAAAAAAGGCAAAAAAATAACCTTTGGCGAAAGTACAGAGTTTATTCTTCGTGCAGGTAATGGTACAGTTTTTACAAGTGAGCAGGGCGGAATTGCCGATGTAACGGGCGGCAATGACCTAACCGGTGGAGCAAGAGTTCCGCTTAATCATCTGCTTATTGTTCCGCGAGACGACGGACGAGGTTTTACCACAGAGTCGGACGCGGTAATTATGGTAAGAGGAAGTTATAATGTTGAATAAGGGATGTAAAAAAAGCCCAGAGCATTCAAAGACAAGTATGGCATAAATATAATTTGCAATTAAATTAAAAATTTAAAATCATAAGTAGAACTTCGCAAAATTGCGAAGTTCTTTTTTGATGTCTTTGAACTACGAACAAACGTCACCTCTCAGTGTACAAAAGTACACTTTCGGGTAACCCCTTCGGGTTCCGTTTGTCCATTCTGTATCTTTTTTTCCTATCCCTTATAGAGCTATAATTTGGTCGTAGTGCTAATTTTACGATACTCAACAGGCGACTTTCCGTAAAGCTTTTTAAAAACATCGCCAAAGTAGTTGCTACCCGAAAAACCGCAATCTTCAGCTATTTTGCTTATTGAATGAGATGTATCTGCAAGCATTTGAGCAGCCGCTTTTAAACGGACCTGGGTTAAATACTCAACGAAACCGAAGCCTGTCAGCTTTTTAAACTGCCTTGAAAAATAAGAATCCTCCATAAATGCCATTTGTGCGGCATCGTGCAGGGTAATTGATTCTGAAAAATTCTCGCTTATGTATTGAGCAACCTTTTGAATGCGGCTTGCGGTTCTTTCTGCCTCTTGGAGTTTATGAGTTCCGTGGCGCATAATGCAGGCGATCAGTTCATTCAGTTTTCCTAATGCTAAAATATATGCATACGGGTCTTTAGAGGATAGCTCACGTTCCATGTCCTTAAGAATAGCTTTAACTTTTTCGCTTTGAACAGACGGAAACTGCAGACATCCGCTGCGGAAAATTTTATCAAAGCTTTGCCGTCCTGCCGCATCACGAATATCTTTGATATATTCATCAGGAAAGTAGATAACATATCGCTCATATCCATAGGTCTGATAGTTTGTGGTGCGGTGCAGCTCGTTTTCGGGGATTATTACAAGCTCTCCGGGCGATACGTGATAAAGCCGATGCCCTATAAAGTACTGCCTGGCACCAGAAAGCAAAAAATATAATTCGTGGTAATTATGAACGTGAGTGTTCGGCATAACGTCAGCCAAGCGTGAGCCTCCACGCGTTATGCTGAGTCCGCCGTGTAAATTTTCTCTTTTTAAAGGAAATTCCATAAAATCACCTCGGCAATATTGTAGCCTAAAAAAACTGAAAAGTCAATATTTCTGTAAAGTTATCTGATTTTGTTCAAAATATTGGTGGATGATACTGTATTTTTGTGTTAAAATGTGCTCGAAATAAGTTCTTTAGAACAAAAAAGGATGGAGGAAATTATTATGGCAATGCAGGCGAGTAACTTAAAAATTGCTTATATCGGCGGCGGCTCGCGCGGCTGGGCATGGGGTCTTATGTCAGACTTGGCACAGGCAGAAGATATGAGTGGTAAGGTATACTTATACGATATTGATTTTGAAGCAGCTAAAAACAACGAAATTATCGGTAACGGCATTGAAAAAGGTGAATGGGAGTATAAAGCAGTAGAAAAAATTGGAGAGGCATTGGAGGGAGCAGATTTTGTAGTTATATCGATTCTTCCCGGAACATTTGATGAGATGGAGTCAGATGTTCACCTGCCCGAGGAATACGGTATCTATCAGTCCGTGGGTGATACAGTAGGACCGGGTGGTATTATCCGAGCACTCAGAACTGTTCCTATGATGGAAGAAATTGCTCTGGCAGTTCGCGACTATTGCCCTGATGCATGGGTTATCAATTATACAAATCCGATGAGTCTTTGTGTGGCGGGACTTTACAGTGCATTTCCGCAAATTAAAGCATTCGGTTGCTGCCACGAGGTTTTTGCAGTACAGAACATTTTAAGAAAAGCACTTAAAGATATAAAGGGTATTGATTCTGAAAAACGTGACGATGTAAAAATAGAAGTTACAGGTATCAACCACTTTACATGGATTACCAAAGCACAGTACAAGGGTATGGACCTTTTCCCTGTTTATAAGGAATTTGCAGAAAAATATTATGAAACGGGATATAACTTTAAGCTTGAAGAAAACCATATAAACAACTTTTGGAGACATTTAGAGCAGGTTAAATTTGACTTGTTCTTAAAATACGGCTACATAGCAGCCGCAGGTGACAGACACTTAGCAGAGTTCTGCCCGGGTGACTGGTACTTAAAAGACCCCGAAACAGTACAGCGTTGGGGATTTGGCTTGACTCCTGTAAGCTGGAGAAAGGATGACCTTAAAAACCGTCTTGCAAGGGGCGCACGCCTAATCAGCGGCGAAGAAAAGGTTGACCTTTCACCCACTGGTGAAGAGGGAGTAAAACAGATGAGAGCAATATTGGGACTTGAGGATTTAGTTACAAACGTAAACCTTCCGAACAGAGGTCAGATTTCAAATCTGCCGATGGGTGCGGTTGTAGAGACTAACTCGATATTCACATCAGATTCTGTTACTCCTGTTGTAACGGGTGATTTACCGAAAGAAATTTATCCGTTAATCAGCCGCGTTTGCGGAAATCAGCAGCTTTTAATCGAGGCAATAAAAGAACGCGATTTAGACAAAGCGTTTTTAGTTTTTGCAAACGACCAGCTTGTTCGTCTGCCGCGTGAAAAGGCTCGTGAGCTGTTTGACAGAATGGTTAAAAATACGGCACACTATCTTACAATGTATAACATCAAATAGAATACTTATTATAGGCTGTCGCTTTTTAACGGCAGCTTATTTTTAAATATTAACAAATAAAAAATAACTTTTCCAAAATATTGATTTTATGAGCATATTATGCTAATATTATAAATAACAAAACTGCATACAAATCCTTTTTTTAGAATAAAATTAAAGTAGTATAAAAAGGGCGGTGTATGCATGATTGTAATTTTAAAAAAATGGAATGCCTTTTTATTGGCGGCGATTTTTTTGCTTTTTGTTTATATTATGGGCGCATGTGCAGAAAGCTTTGTTTTTTCGCGCAGAGTTTCGCTTCCTTGCTACGGCAAAAAAATAGTTTTAGATGCGGGGCATGGCGAGCCTGACGGCGGAGCTGTGGGTAAATCGGGCATAAAAGAGCAGGAGCTTAATTTAAAAATCGCAAAAATTCTGCAAGGTCTTTTGGAGCAATGCGGTATGCAGGTTGTTATGACCCGCACAGACGAGCAGGGCATTTATGACTCTGACGGCACCATAAGACAGAAAAAACGTTCTGATATGGCAAACAGAGAAAAGCTTATGAACGATTCAGAGGCGGATATGTTTTTAAGCATACATATGAATAAATTTACGGATTCAAAATACAGCGGTCCGCAGGTTTTTTATTCGCCAAACTGTGATGAAAGTAAAACTTTGGCACAGATTTTGCAGAAAGAATTAATAGCAGTTTTAAAGCCAGACTCTGAAAGAGAAATTAAAAAGGCAACAAGCGATATTTATTTGCTAAAAAAAGCAAAAATTCCGTCTGCGCTTATAGAATGCGGATTTTTGTCTAATCCTCAGGAAGAAGAAAAACTAAAGGATGAAGATTATCAAAAAAGCATCGCGTGGGCAATTTATTGCAGTGTAATTAAATATTTTTCACAAGCAGAGGCATAATTTATCCAAAGATAAGGAGATGAGGTTTTGTTAAAAAAAATTAAAATACCGTATCTCGGACTGTTACCGATTATTTTAATTTCGGCATTTTTAATTAAGCTTATGTTCGTTGCAGATTTAACACTTACGGGCATTTTAAGTGTTGTTTATTCGTGCATAGCATATTTTGTTTGGGGATTTGTGTATGCATACCTTTTAAATCCTGCGATGATGTTTTTTGAAAAGCTTATAAGCTCAAAAAATGACAGCCCCAAAATTAAAAAATGCAAAAGAGCAGGCATTATCGCGTTTCTGTATCTTTTAATTGCGGGCTTAATAACGTTGTTTATAGTAGCTATTATTCCTACAATCCGTATGGGTGTGGGCGAATTTGTTGATAATATTCCGCGTTATGCTGCAAATTTTGAAATATGGCTTGCTGACTTTACCAATTCGTTCGACCCGACCATAACCGAAATGGTTGAGCAGTATGCACATAGCATTTTCGAAACATTGTATAACTGGCTTACGGGTGTTATGGATATATCATCTATAGGCGATGCGGTATCATCTGCGGTAAGTGTTTCTGCACAGGTTGTTTTAAGAGCTGTGTTCGGAATTGTGGTTTCAATTTATTACCTGTACAGTAAAGAGGGTCTGATTGCAGAGATTAAAAAGCTGTTTTCGGCACTTTTTTCAGAAAATACTGCAAAAGCAATTTATAAAAGCGGACGAAAGATAAATGATATTTTTCAGAAATTTATTGTCAGCAGACTTCTGCAATCTTTAATTATGTTTTTCTTGGGATTAGTTGTATTAATTCCGCTTAGAGTCCCGCTTGCGCCACTTATTGCTATAATAATAGGTGTAACAAATATGATTCCGTATTTCGGACCGTGGCTTGGCGCAATACCCAGTGTTTTGCTAGCCATGTTTATCGGCGGAGCGATACCTGCATTAATAACGGTTTTATTTGCAGTCGGTGTTCAGATTTTAGACAACCTGATTATAGGACCGAAAATTATGTCAACACAGGTCGGAATAAGTCCGCTTTTGGTCATTGCAGGAGTTACCATAGGCGGAAAATTCGGCGGTGTTTTAGGAATGTTTTTAGGTGTTCCGTTGGTTGCTGTTTTTAAATTCGTTTTCTATGACAGATTCATAGAAAAAAGGCTTAAAGAAAAAAATATTTAAATTTAATCAAAAAAATACTTGCCAAACTGATTTTTGTATGATATAATTGCTCTGTTGCATACTGGAAAGAGCTGAAAGAGGTGAAACAGATGAAAGAAGGAATCCATCCTGATTATAAGCAGACAACTATTAAATGTGCCTGCGGCGAAATTATTGAAACAGGTTCTACCAGAGAGAATATCACGGTTGAAATTTGCTCTAAATGTCATCCGTTCTTCACTGGTAAACAGAAGCTGGTTGATACCGGTGGTCGTGTTGAAAAGTTCAGAAAGAGATTTGGTATCAAAGAGTAAGTCTCTTAGTTGTATAAGGGATGCTAGGGCGTCCCTTATACATTTATTGCAATTACAATTTTAGGTTATGGATATATACGACTCTGACGGAGGTGTGAGTATGTTACTGGCGGTTCAAATTCTGCATGTTATTATTGCGCTTGTGCTGATTGTTGTTGTGCTTTTCCAATCAGGCAAATCAGCAGGCTTATCAGGTTCCATCGCCGGCGGTGCCGATACATTCTTTGGCAAGAACAAAGGCAGAACAATAGATGCAATACTGTCTAAGTGGACATCTGTTGTTGCAGTTCTGTTCCTTATAACATCAATTGCGTTGTTCTTCCTGAATAAATAATTACGCATTAACATGAGATTTAGCCGTTCCGCATATTGCGGAATGGCTTTTGTTTTTGTTGCGCATACTAATTTTAGTTATATAAAAGGAGGTGTAAACAACATTACACAGAAAGAAAAAGTTTTAAAGTTTTTAGAAGAAGCGGCAGTCGTTCCGCTTTTATTCGATGAATTGGTGACTGTTTTGGGTGTGCCGGAAAACGCGACCGATGAATTAAGCGACATTTTAGAAGAATTAATGAGTGAAGGACTTGTTATTAAAACCAAGAAAAAACGTTTTGGAGCGGCTGTGAATTTGGGATATGTAAAAGGCAGATTTATAGGCACAGAACGCGGATTTGGCTTTGTTGAGATAGCAGGCGAAGAGGATTTATTTATTCCTCCTGACAGCACAAAAGGAGCCATGCACGGCGATTTGGTGTTGGCTAAAATAACCTCTCAGGCAACAGAAAACAAAAGACAAGAAGGTGCGGTAGAGGTAATATTAGAACGTGCAAAAACAGTGCTGGTGGGCACGTTTGAAAAGCACAAAGCAGTTGGATTTGTAGTGCTTGATGACAAACGTATAGGTGTGGATTTGTTTATACCTGGAAATGCATCTATGCGTGCTAAGCACGGCGATAAAGTCGTTGCAGAGATTGTGCGTATGGGTACAGGCAGAAATCCTGAAGGTAAAATTACAGAGGTTTTAGGCAATCGCTTAGATGTAGGTGTAGATGTTTTAGCGATAATCAGAAATCACGGAATAAGTGAAAATTTCCCCAAAAAAGTTTTAAAAGAGGCAAAAGAAGTAAGCTCAAAGTCACTTTGCGATGAGCTAGAAAACAGAGCAGATTTTAAAGACCACCTTATTTTTACCATTGACGGTGAGGATGCAAAGGACTTAGATGACGCGGTCGAAATAGAAAAGCTCTCAAACGGAAATTATCGTTTGGGAGTTCACATTGCAGATGTAGGACATTATGTTCCGCGTGGCAGCTTGCTTGACAAAGAGGCTTTTAATAGGGGAACTAGTGTCTATCTGGTTGACAGAGTAATTCCTATGCTTCCCGTTGAGCTGTCAAACGGAATTTGTAGCTTGTCAGAGGGCAAAGAACGTTTGGCACTTTCTGTCATTATGGAAATTAATCCGAGTGGAAAGGTTGTATCGCACGAGATTTTAAAAAGTGTTATCTGCTCTAAAGCCAGAATGACATATGGTGATGTAACAGCCATTTTAAACGGAGACAAGGCTCTTTCAGAAAAGTACTCGTTTTTGCTTGACAGTATATTTATTATGCGTGAGCTTAAAGATATTTTACGAAAAAAGCGAATGGCAAGGGGCAGTATAGATTTTGATTTCCCTGAGGCAAAAATAAAGCTTGATGAAAATGGCAGACCTATTGCCATTGAAAAATATGAGCTAACAGAATCAAATCACATAATTGAAGAATTTATGCTTGTGTGTAACGAAACGATAGCGGAAGATATGTTTTTCAGAGAAACTCCGTTTGTATATCGAGTGCACGAGGTGCCGACTGAAGAAAAAATAAAAGATTTTGCCGAATTTGCATCTGCATTTGGCTATTTGGTAAAAAGAACTCAGGGCAAAATTCATCCCAAAGAGTTTCAAAAGCTTTTGGGCGAGATAAAAGGAAAACGTGAAGAACGCATTATAAGCACGGTTATGCTTCGTTCGCTAATGAAAGCGCAATATTCAGCTGAAAATATGGGACATTTTGGCTTAGCGGCTAAATATTATTGTCACTTCACCTCGCCTATCAGAAGATATCCTGACCTTGTAATTCACAGAATTATAACTGATATAATTTCGGCAAAAGAGGTCGATTCAGAAGAGCTTATGCAGTTTGTGAGCTCGGCGGCGGCGCAGTCAAGCGAACGTGAGCTTTGCGCGATGGAGGCAGAACGCGACACCGATGATTTAAAAAAGGCCGAATATATGTCAGAAAAATTGGGCGAGGTTTTTGACGGAGTTATTTCGTCGGTTACATCCTTTGGAATGTTTGTAGAGCTTGACAATACAATAGAGGGCTTGGTTAAAATGACTGACTTGGATGATGACTATTATATATTCGATGAGAAAAAGAGGATTTTAATAGGTGAGCATACGCACAGAGTTTATCAGATAGGTGATTTGGTATCAGTTCAGGTTGCACGCGCAGATAAAGAAAGTCGTCGTATTGATTTTGTTTTGTTTGATGAAAATAATGAGGGAAAAATAATATATAAAAAATTTTTGCCACCTAAAAACAGAACAAACAAAAAAGAAAAATCTGTAAGAAAAAAAGAGCCCCAAAAGAGATATTTAAAAAAGAAAAAACGTAAAAGAAAATAGCGGTTAAAAAGTGGCTGTAAAAAATTATTTTTTACAGCCACTTTTTTCAATATATGACAAATAATAATGAGATTTTGGGCAGTTTGCCACTTGATAAGGCATTAATATTAAAAATAAGTAAGAAATTGCACATCAGTATAAGATTTTGCCTATTCCTAATAACAAAATAATGAGGTATAATATATAATGCAAAGAAAGATGGTTGAATAGGAATTTTTTTGATTCCGAATCACAGCAGTTAAATTAACGAGAAAGGAATGTGATACTGTTGAAAAAATTATTTGCAATGGCAGTTGCTTCGATGCTCCTGCTCACATTTATGCCTGCATATGCAGAAGGTGATGCTGTCACAACCACTAAGGTGATTGACGGCGTAGAGGTAACATCAAGCGGAGATTTAACCGAGGCCGAAATGGCTGAGATAATCGCCGCAATTAAAGAAGCACAGCAAGAAGAAATTGCTTCTGAAGAAGAAAAGACCACATATCCTGATGTGGCAGGAACAGAGTACGAAGAAGCTGCAAAGGCTATGGAAAGTCACAAGGTTATGACCGGCTATCCTGACGGTAGCTTCAGACCTTATGAAAACTTGTCAAGAGCAGAGCTTGTTGTAGTTCTTTCTCGATTGATGTCTGTTGCGCACGTTGCAAAAACTATGAAAGCTGAAAAGGTTTTTGATGACGTAAGTGATATACATTGGGCAGCTCGCGAGATTCAGTTAGTAAGCGATAAAAAGGTTTTGTCGGGCTATGGCGATAACACCTTCCATCCTGAAGAATATGTTACATATGCTCAGGCTGCTAAAATGTTTGTCGAAATGCTCGGCTATGGTGAAAATGCAGTTAAAAAGGGCGGCTACCCTCTGGGATATTTAGTTATTGCAAATGAGATTGGTATCCCTGAGGGAACGGATTATAAAAATGACGAAATTTTAACTCGCGGTATGGCTGCAAAGCTTTTGGCAAATGTTCTCTACATTCCTAAAGCTGATGGAAAAATTCTGGCAGATACTATGAAAGAAATGTATTATTTCGTTTCGCCCAGAGGCGATGATAGTAACCCCGGTACAGAAGACAAGCCGTGGAAAACTGCTGAAAAGGCTGGTAAAACTGCAACAGCAGGAACAACCGTAATCTTCGAAGACGGTGAATATTTTGAAAATAACATCACTACTGTTGTAAACAGCGGTGAAGAGGGTGCGCCTATTACATTTAAGGCTCGTAACAAACATAAAGCAGTCCTTAAATATGGCGACAAGTTAACCGCAAAGCAGAAGTTTACAATGAAAGAGGTAAGCTATATTAATGTAAGGGACTTTGGCTTTACACAGGAAAAGAAGGCTAATGACAGCACGCAGTCAGCAACAGCTGATATTTTCCTGAATGCATCCAGCTCAGACCATCTTGAGTTTACCGGAAATAAATTCTGGAACATATATGAAGAAGGTATAAAGCTTACATATGTTGACAGATTCTTACTTGAAGACAATGAAGTAATTGAGTCTGACCACGAGGGCTTTGACGTATTCTGTTCATCAAATGGTCATGTTCGCAATAACCGTTGGATAAACTGCGGTCGTGTATCCTATATGAACAAGGGTAACTCTTATAACAATCTGGTTTATAACAACTATGCTTATTATAACATAGTATTGCAAAACCCTGGTAATCACGCATTGGGTTTAGGCGGTTCTTCTAACAACGTGAGCCCCAGAGATATTGGAGTAGGCACAGGTTGGGAGGCATACAATTGTGTCTTCTTTAATAATGTAGTTATTTCAGAAATAAAAGGCGGTCTTCCGATAGGAATTTATTTTGCAAGTAGCCGTGACTGCCATGCATATAACAATATTGTGGTTGGTGCAGATCAGGGAGCCCACACACGTGCAATACCCAGTATGCAAAAAGGCTGGCCGTGGGATCCGCCAGTTGTAAGACCTGTACTTAAAAACAATATATTCGTTAACTGCAATACCGGTGTATTTTTCCACGAAGAGGCAGAAGATCCGGATTTTGAAAACAACATCTATTACAATGTTGTAGATAATGCGGATAAAAATGCAATTAATGAAAATCCGAGATTTGTTGATGTGCTGACAGACTGGCATTTATTGCCCGACAGTGCTGCTATCGATACCGGTGTAGAAATACCTGATTCAATCCCCGGATTTGACAGACCGTTTAACGGCGAGCCGGTTGTAGAGGCAGTTGAAATCCCGAAAATTGACTTTGACGGCAATCCGCGTACAGGTAAATGGGATTTAGGTATTTATAATGTTGACTAAATAAGAAAGAGAGTGGCTTATGAAAAAATTACTTTCGCTTTTTATAATTTTATGTATTGCCTGTTCTTTTCCTGTTGCAGCAATCGCTGCAGATGATACAGCAAGCGCAGAGCAGGCAGTTAGTGCACTTGCCGATTTAGGCTTGATGCAGGGTGATGAAAACGGCGATTTACTTGGTACTAAAAGAGTTACAAGAGCAGAATTTGTAACCTTGTTATCACGTATGATATCAGACTATACTCCTGTTGCTAAAGCTAGCTTTAGTGATGTAGATGCATCGCATTGGGCAGCAGGCTGCATAGGTTATTTTACCGACAAGGGTGTTATTAACGGCTATGATGACGGACGCTTTGGTCCGTCTGATTCGGTTAATTTAACTCAGGCTGTTAAAATAATTTTAGAAGAATTGGGCTTAGCAAAAGACAGCTTTGTATATCCTGATGATTATCTTTTAACAGGTGCTAAATGCGGTCTTACTGTTGGTGTAGACGTAACACCAGAGGCAACACTTAACAGAAACGAAACAGCTGCACTTCTTTTAAATGCATTGTATGCAGAAGCTAAAGATGGCAGTATGATGATTGATAACGTAGACAAAAAGCTCTACTATGTATCAAAAGACGGCTCAGACAGTGCAGACGGATCTTATAAAGCTCCGTGGAAAACTTTGGCTAAAGCAGCTGAAAGTGTTAGCGGAGAAGCTATTGTATATATAGCAGCGGGTGAATATGAAGAAAGCAGTTTTACCGTTTTTGCAAAAGGCGGAGAATCTGCTGAAAAACCGTTAATTGTTAAAGCAGCTTTTGGCGCAGACGTAAAGGTTTCGTATCCTGAGTCTGACGATGCGAAGATTAAGGTTTTAGCAGGTGCTGATAACGTTATTTTAAAGAATATTGCATTTGCAGCAACTCCGTCAGAAAAAGCAGACGATGAAGCTTGCATCGCATTTGTAAAAAGCTCAGCTAACGGCTTTGGTTTTATGTATAACACAGTAACCGATGCAGATTGTGCTTTAGAAATTGAAAACGGCGAAAATACGGTTGTTGCAAACAACACATTTATCGGCGGACACAATGCAATCACAATGAAAAATACCTTAAATACAAAGGTTTCTGATAACGTATTAAATAATCAGACCAAAACTGCTCTTATTGTTGGCGGTGCTTCTAAAAATGCACAAATCAGCAATAACAAAATTAATGCAGATAAAACTCTTTTAAACGCAGGTGTTGTTTTAGGTGATGATGAAGGCGCATATAACTGTGTGCTTTGGAACAACATCATTTATGCTGATGATGATATGACCGCATCGGGTCTTGTTTACAAAAACACCACCGATTGCCATTTTTACAATAACATTGTATATGGAATGGCAGGCGGTATCGTCTTTGAAGAAAGTAACGAAAAGCCGATTATGAGAAATAACATCTTTACAAATTGCGGCGGCTCGGCGTATATCTTTAAAGGTGGAGAGGTAAAACTCGATTCTGACTACAACTGCTTTAACGAAGCTTATCCCGAGTTAAAGGAGAAAAACAGTAAATTTGCCAATCCTTATTTTATTAGTGCGGGAGTAAACTGGAAATTAATTTCATTTAGCCCTGCGCGAGAAACCGGTACTGTAATCAACCCCGAAATTGTCGGCTTTGGCGGCGAAAAAATGCTTTTAGACTTCAGCGACATCGACGGCGATGACCGCGGTGGTGTATGGAGTATGGGTGTATATAGCACAGCATCTAAGGTTGATGTTGAAGAAGACATCTCTATAGATTCGCTTGTAGAAGAACGCAAACCATTTATCGAGTTTGATTTCGAAGATGGTGTTGGTAAGTTTTTAAACAACGGCGGTTCGTGGGAAACTGTTAACGGTGTTTATCATCAAAGCTCAGTTGCTGCAGCAAGCTACAGAACTGTTTACGAAGGCGGCGATGATTGGGAAAACTACGAGGTATCAATAGATATTAAATCTCCTTCGTCTGTTTCAGGTAATGCATCGGGTCTTTTATTCCGTTGCGATACCGAAATGGAAAATATGTATTCTTTAAGATTTTTAGCAAACAACCAGCTTGAGTTTGTAAGATGGCTCGATAATACATTCGGAAGAATTAAGGTTTGGGAATATGCTTATGAGCCTGAAACCTTCTACAATTTCAGAGTTAAAGCTAACGGCAATACAATGACGTTCTATGTTAATGACGAATTATTGGGCGAGGTTGTGGACGATACCTTTGACAAAGGCTCAGTTGGCTGCTACTCATACAGAGAGCCGAACGAGTATGATAACATTAAAATTTACACAATTCAATAAGAGGTGAAATGATGAAAAAAGCATTAGCTATATGCTTGGCTTTCTGCATCGTGTTGTCTGCCTTAATTCCTATTGGTATTGTTGCAAAGGCTGAAACAGAAATGTCTCAACCGGAAACAATATTTGAAGAAAATTTTGAATCTGCAAATTTGGTGGATAGCATTTACGATGAAAATGGTGATTATAACACCAACAATGATATAGGCGGTTTTAATGGCTGGCAGGACGGAACAAAGCACAAAAATCCTTTAAAGCCATATGATACAAACAAGGTTGTTAATGTTGCAAAGATTATAAATGAAGGTTCAAATAAAGCCGGCAGCTTTACTTATACAAAAGCCGGCTCCACATCGAGTGACAATCTACAGTACTATGTAAAAAAAGCAACAACAAAGACCGTAAGCTCAGGCAAGGTAATATTTAAAATGAGCGCGAAACCGACTGAGCAGGCAAGCACATTGCTTGTAAACTTAAATGGTGCGGCAGCACAGGCGTCACCTTACATAATGTTTTGGTTTGACAATAAGCGTATGGCAGGAGATATTGTTTCTAGTGCTGCTAATTCTGTTACCTCTATGCAGGCAGGGGTGTGGACTGATTATGAAATCTGCATCGATTTCGACAGCGGTAAGGCAAGCATATATGCAGGCGGACAAGAAATAAAAAATGCAAAAACAAGCTTGCCAAGTTCGCTTACACAGATAAGTGGTGTTTCTGTAGGACTGCATCGTACACAGGGTGCATGGGCGGCAGGACATGGCTGGATGGTTGATAACATAGAGGTTATCGCAGTTCCAAGTCCTGATGCAAGAATAGCTCCCACAGACGAGGCACTTACCAACAA
>JAZOBB010000120.1:0-2061 GCA_045595745.1 Clostridia bacterium
TATGTAGAACGTGCATTAATCTTCTTGCGCAATACATTGCCACAGACTGCGGTGCACAGACTAATCGGACGTGCACCCGAAGAAATAAGTGTTGTAGAAAACTTTAATAACAGCTGGCGCAGTGTGTATGACGAAATAGTATCAGAAATGGAAAAACGTAACTTATATCAGGGAATGGACATAAAAGAGGAGATTTGCTTATGAAAAAAAATATATGGGAAAATGTATATTACCGCTTAAATGACCCCGTCGAAATTCAGCTTGCAATTTTGTATTCGGTTAATTATGCTGATATTCCGATAACGGATATAGAATTAAAGCATTTTATGTTACAGGCAACGTCGGTTGATTTTATCGACCTGTGTTCTATTATAACGAAAACACTTGACGATAATCATATGAAAACCGTATGGCGCGACGAAATGGATAAGTACACATTAACCTCTAGCGGAAAAGAGCTTTTAGAAATGTTTGAAGATAAAATTATGTCAAGTGTAAGAAGTGCCTTGCGAAATACTATTGACGAATATTTTGTAAGAGAACAGCAAAAGGCACAGCTAAGGTGCGACATAACCCCTACAGACAGAGATACCTACACATTCGATGTAGAATTAAAAGAGGGAAAAATAGAGCTTTTAAATCTTTCGGTTTATGCTGGCAGCCGCGAAACTGCTAACAATATGCGCCGACATTTTAAGCGCGACCCTTTGGGTATGTATGCAAAGCTTTTAGAACTTTTAACACCTACTGAAGAGGAAAGGAAGGCAGAAGAAGATGCTTGATTTAATTATAGTTGGCGGTGGTCCTGCTGGCTTAAATGCCGCCTTGTATGCCGCACGTGCGGGCTTAGATGCCGTATTATTTGAAAAAATGTTTGCAGGCGGTCAGATGGTTACTACTACAACGTTTGAAAACTATATAGGCTTTCCGAACGGAGTAGGGGCGGTTGACCTTGCTCTTAATATGGAGGAACAGGCAAAAAATGCAGGCGCAAAAATTTTGTATGATGAAATAGTAGAAATTGACCTTAGCGAAAAAATTAAAAAGGTTAAAACCGCAAGTGAAGAATACGAGGCAAAGGCCGTTATTCTTTGTATGGGTGCAGCTCCCCGTATGCTTGGTGTAGATGGAGAAGAAAGACTGCGAGGAAACGGTGTGTCATACTGTGCTACCTGCGACGGTGCATTTTTTAAGAACAAAACAGTTGCGGTTGTCGGCGGTGGAGATACAGCCTTAGAAGACGCTCTGTTTTTGTCAAGATATTGCCAGAAGGTTTATTTAATACATCGCCGTGATTCGTTTAGGGGTGCAAAGGTGCTTTCTGACAAGGTAGCAATAACCGAAAATGTCGAGCTTGTTTTAGATAGTGTTGTTGAAAAAATTGACGGAGCGGATACTGTTGAATCAATCTCAGTCAAAAACGTAAAGTCGGGCGAAAGTAAAAATCTGTCAGTTGACGGAGTTTTTGTTGCTGTCGGCATAGAGGCAAACATCGGTCTTGTAGAAAATCAGGTAAAGCTAAACGGCGGATATATTGACGCAGGCGAAGACACCAAAACCAGTATAGCAGGAGTTTTTGCGGCTGGCGATATAAGAATTAAGCCGCTAAGACAGGTTATAACTGCGGCGGCAGACGGTGCTGTTGCAGTATATTCGGCACAAAAATATTTAGATACCGAATTTTAAAGGACGGATTTAAATGTCAGTAAAAAATCCTAAAGAGGATAAACCGCAAAAGCACTTTGTTTATATTGTTGAATGCAAAGATGGTAGCCTATACACAGGCTGGACAACGCATTTAGAGGAACGCATAAAAGCGCACAATAGCGGAAAAGGTGCAAAATATACAAAATATCGTGCGCCCGTTACTCTGCGATACTTTGAAGAATTTGCTGACAAGGGTACTGCACTGTCGCGTGAATGTGAAATTAAAAAAATGACAAGAGAGAATAAAATTAAACTGATAAATACAGTTAAATAAATACACAACGGAGGAATTAAAATGAAAAAAATATTTTCATTAGCATTTTTGGTTATGTCGGTATCGTTAGTTTTGTCGTT